>CAZCVM010000007.1:0-31894 GCA_964501965.1 uncultured Leptospiraceae bacterium
ATTTCCCGAAATGGTTTCCAAAGTGTTAAGCTCATAATGGTCCTCCTGGAACAATTTATTTTTTATAAAGAATTACTCTATATTCTTGCTTTATTTACCTTTACATCAATAATATAGCAAATAATATGCCAAATCGGTTGCGAAAGAAAAAATTTTTTATATCACTCATTATTTTTCATACTTAACACTTTTTTTTATATTTTTTTTATTTTTTTTAAAGGAAAATTGAAAAAAATGGAAAAGAAATATTGACTGAAAAATAATACACAGAATAAAACCATTGATTTTTACTATATTACTCTATTATCTGTGAAATTTATCTGCCAAAATGGCAGTGTATCATGCCATTTTAACTTTATTTAACAATTGCCATTTCAAAATGACAAAATATCAAGTCATAAAAACCACTTTAGTATATGGAGATGGGCCAAGCGTTTGGCTGGGCCGGATTTTTTCTAGGCTGGACAAAAAAAATGCAAACTAGGATTCGTACCGAAAGTCAAAAAGGGCCCCAAATGTTTATCAAGCGTAAACGCATAGACAAAGCAAAATAAATTCTTTAAAAATAGAATGCAGCATTACTCCAAGTGACAGAGCAATTGCTGAGTTACCAGATCAGAGCGCAGCCATAGTTTTATTTCTGGCGACAATAAAACTACGTGAAGCACATGGACCATGTTTTTTGCATCCGGTACAAAGTCCAACAAATTATTGGATTGGTTCAGTATCCATTTTTCATGAAAATAATCCTTCAGATTTTCAGGGAATATTGCCATATAGAAAATATCTGATTCTACTAAATCCTGGAAAAAATGTGAACCAAAAGACAATTCCGGCATTAAGTCACCATAACTAAAGGCAATCTCTCCAATAGCCGCGATATTGTTGATTTCTGAAAATGACACTGGCACTCCCATTGCTGGATCCGAAGTGCCCCAGCGTCCCGGGCCAAGAAGCAAAGCTGGCAATTTTTGCCTATCCAAAAATTTTTTATTAATTTTGCCAATAATTCGTCCAATTTCATGCTGTTCTGCAGTTTTGAGCTGACTATATTTATCAGCAGATACATAAACAATCATTTTGATTTCTTCTGCCACAGAACCGCCCATAAATTGGCCCTTTTTCTTGACCAAAATTTTGTTTTTTTCAACATCCGTTGGTATGGGCCCGATAGAAGAAGTTTTCAACTTAGTTTGCAATGGTCTGCATTGAACAATATTAATCAAAGGCTCATTTTGATCCGTAAAATTGACTGTAAACTCCATATCCACCGGATACTGATAGGCATTCTCCAGAGTTTTCAGTATAGTTTGCATCATTGACGAAAACTCGGTTTTTTCCAGCAAAGGGTCAAAAGTTAATATCCAAGATTTTTTTTGCGGCAGGCCTCTTTGTTTGTACCATTTTTCCGCGTCCCGATCACGCGCCGCATATCTATCCCAATCAATACTTATATCCTTTGTCGCTAAATCTTCGATAGAGATGGATTCAAAAGAATTGTGCGCTACATGCAATAAATCTATATCTTTTTGAGAAAATTTTTTTGTATCTTGTAAGCCTTTGTGGGCCTTCTGGAGCGGAGCATCCAAAGCAATGATACGCGGATAATCATCGCGCACTCTATCAACCGCACGAGTACCTAAGCCCAAAACCAACCGCAGCATCCCAGCCTCCTGCCGCATCCCTTTGGCCCAGACATAGGTATTGTATGAAACTCCTACACCTGCCAGATCAGGAAAAAAATAAGAGTCTCTAAATTTTCCGGAAATACGCTGGATCAAAAGAGACATAGGCTCTTCTTTGTGCGCCAACCCCCTCTGCTTGCGATAAACCAAAGCGTCTTCACTCATTGTGCTGGCAAAAATTGATTTGACCGCGAATTCGAATTTTTTGTATCTTTCCGTTGGCGTGCCTTGATTGACACAAAACACACTATCATATTTTCCGGCAAAAGCATTGCCAAAACCATCTTCTAGCAAACTGGAAGACCGGACAATGATAGGACTTTGACCAAAGTACTCCAGCATACGTTGAAATTTTTCCTGGATTTGCCGGGGGAAACGGCCCTTGAGCATTTTACTTTTCAATTGGAGTGCTTTAGAAAAATAACCTTCATCTGTTTTCTGCTCCATAAAAAGCGTCCACCAGCCATTATACACTATATAAGAATAATAAACATCTGATCCAACAAAAAAAGAATCATGATTTTCCAAATGTTTTTCCCAGTGTCTTTTTCGATCGTTTATCAAAATTTGCCTAGCAAGAAGCATACCAACAGCTTTGCCGCCTATATATCCGGTGCCGATCATACGAGATTTTATTTTCAGCAAATCTTCCATAGAAAAATGCTTAATCGCCAACTCCAAAATACGCTTTTCTCTACCAATCATCACTTTGCACAATTTGCGAATCATTATTTGCAATTCTTCGTCAGATTTCGGGAGAGAACGAAAATTTTGCGCAAACAAAAACAATCTATCCCAATAATCCAAATGCCGCTGCGAATCGGCGGACAACAACGACAAATTGGTTAACAATTGCGTAGTCTCATAGCTGCTGACTATGGGTTCAAAGGAGTCCTCTTTTTGGATATGCGGCAAAAACATGGTGGGAGAAAACCGCTGCCAGACTTTTATTGGCTGAATGTATACAATATTTTTTTGATCATTATACAATGCCAATAACAATTGGGTTGTAGCCCGAATACGCGCCAAAGTCTGAAAAGAAACTGTATTGCGAATCAAAGAAAAATACGCAACTGTGTCCATTTCAAACAAAAAAGGACAGGTCACCTGAAAAAAATCGCCGATCACCGAATCCGTTGCCCAGGCATTGAGCAAATCAGATAGGCAGTCAAAAACATAAAATACTTCTTTGCCCTCATCTGAAATAATATGATGGATACGGGCGGCAAAAGATTCAAAACCTTGAAAAGCGTCCAGGTGATAAACTATAGCCTGATCATCATTCAACAAAGGATCATGATTGGCAAAACGCATATACACCAGACGCCGTTTTTCCATGACAGCGTGATGCGCAAAGGGAATAGCAAAATTCTCATAATCATGGCTATGGTCTACCAGCCACACCACATTATCCCCAATGCGCAAATGATTTAGAATATCATCCAGGCCTGTTAAACCGGTAGAAATTTTTTTCTGGCTCACGCGAAATTATACCACGCCTTGAGCCAGCATAGCGTCAGCAACCTTGATAAAGCCCGCGATATTGGCTCCTTTAACATAATTGACCCAATCATCTATTGTACCTTGTTCCACGCAAGCTTCGTGAATATTTTTCATAATCTGACGCAATTCATCCTCTACTCTTTCCCGTGTCCAGGTCAAATGCATAGAATTTTGCGCCATTTCCAAAGCGGATACTGCTACTCCTCCAGCATTCGCAGCCTTGCCCGGGCCATAAAGAATTTGAGAATTTAGAAAAATATCTATGCCTTCTTGTACAGTTGGCATATTTGCTCCTTCAGAAACACAGATACAGCCGTTGTCTACCAGCATTTTGGCATCTTCCGCATTGATTTCATTTTCGATTGCAGACGGAAACGCTATATCACAGGGAACGGCCCATGGATTTTGTCCTTTTAAGTATTTGGAACCTTTGAATTTTTCTGTGTATTCCCAGATTCTTCTTCTACGAACATTTTTCAACTCCATGACCCATGCCAATTTTTCCGCGTCAATACCATTGGGATCCATAATCGTACCATCTGAATCTGATAAAGTAATCACTTTACCACCCAATTCATTGACTTTTTCGACCGTGAATTGAGCCACATTGCCTGATCCGGAAACAGTGACCGTTTTTCCCTCCATGGAATCACCTCTTGTGGCAAGCATTTCTTTGGCAAAGAATACAGCACCATAACCGGTAGCTTCCGGCCGGATCAATGAACCGCCCCAGCTCATTCCTTTGCCAGTAATCGTACCTGTAAATTCATTTGCCAATCTTTTGTACTGACCAAATAAATACCCAATTTCACGCGCTCCTACACCAATATCACCGGCAGGTACATCCGTTTGCGGACCAATATGACGAAACAATTCAGACATAAAGGATTGACAAAAAGCCATGACTTCATTATCACTTTTATTTTTTGGATCAAAATCTGAGCCGCCTTTGCCAGCCCCAATAGGTGTACCGGTGAGACTATTTTTGTAAACCTGCTCAAAAGCCAAAAACTTCAAAACCCCTAAAGAAACACTGGAATGAAACCTCAATCCACCCTTGTAGGGCCCCAAAGCACTATTCATTTCTACACGAAAGCCCCTGTTTACCTGCACATCTCCTTTATCATCCACCCATGGTACACGAAATTGAATAACCCTTTCCGGCTCTACCATTCTTTCCAGTATTTTGCCTTCTTTGTACTCAGAATTTGCTTCCACAACAGGCATTACCCATTCCACTACTTCACGGACCGCCTGATGAAATTTATGTTCCGCAGGGTTTTTCTCCACTACTGTTTGCATAAAGCTATCTACTAAGCCTGACATATTATAAACCTCTCAACTTCTAATTTTTTTTAAATATACACTGCAAAAAAATGGTTTCCACCGCCTCAGTTTATTAAAAAGAAGGAGGCTATACAAGCCAAATTTGTGGCGCAGTTTTACTAATGGAGTGATCTTTCACGGCATAGCCTTTGGAAAAACCACTTTTAAATGATATAAAAAAAAACGGCAGATGAAGTGCAAGAAAAAACTATATACCTGACAGAAAAATCATTCAAATTTGCCAAATAGCGCAACTATTCCTGGTTTCATACAATACGATACGTGTCAATCGGATATCCATAAAAGGCCAGGACGCATTCAATCTATTCCTTATAAACTCCAATGTATTCTCTGCGGTAGTAATTTTTTTCAAAAATTCCGGCAATTCATTCAAATATGTATGATCCAAATAATCAACAATACTTGTTTGAACATAATTTTTTAATTCTGAAAAATTCAATACCATGCCCGTATCAGGGGATACCCGCCCGGATACAGTTACAATGAGTTGATAAGAATGCCCATGCAAATTGTAACATTTGCCAAAAACTTGCCGATTCTTTTTTTCGGTCCAATCCTGGTTTTCCAATTTGTGAGCAGCTTCAAAAGAAAATGTTTTTTCGATTTGCACAAACCACTCCTTATATATGATAAATCATATAAATTTTAAATTTATTTTCTTGACCATGATTGTTTGCCAATTTGTTTTGGCAATCATAAGAAGTTAAATCAATGTAATTTTTTTGCCAAATTTCTAAAATGCTTATAAAAACTATTATAAGAGCAGCCAAAAAGTTAGCTATATGACAAACAACAACGAAACTACCGCCAGTGAACCCAAAGTAGAACTCAAAAGCAAAGATTTCAAAGCGCGTGTCAGCCGATTGTCTGAACAGGAATTGATAAACTTTATCCACAAACAGGTTATTGAGATACAGATTGACAGAATCCATGATACACACGCGGATTTATTTGAGCAAAAACAAACCAAACCAGTCATAGAATTTTTTTTTACAAAAGTCTACTCATCCAATTTGTCCAATAAACGATTTCGGGACGAGACGTTATTGCGCATTTTTTCCTCATTGCCCAAATATTTATCAGAAAATGGCGTAGAAAGACTACGCGGCTTAATTGAACTCAATGACCTTACCGACAAAATAGACATACTCATCACTCGAAAAATAATTGAACTTTTTAACCCCAATCTATCTTTTCAATTGACTCGCGAAAAATATGAATACGCGCTCTCCGAGATAGACCTCAATAAAAGCCGCGTCAAACAAGTGCATTATATCATTGACACCATGGAATTTTTTTACAATTTATCCAGACGCCCGTTTCTCAATTTTTTCTTTGGGGCAGCGAGAATGGTTGCAAAAATGATGGATGCGGAAATTTTGATCCAAATATTGGAAGATGGATACAATGCTTCCAGATCACTAAAAAGCTTTGAAGAGTTTGGAAATATTATTCGGCATCGGGAAATCAATTACCTAAAATACATTTACCACAACCGCAAAGAACGTAGCAATGAACTCAATCCTTATAAGCGGCTAGCCGAACAATCGGATCAATAATGCCAAACTATTGATCCGATTCATGCATAAAGACTTGGAGTTTCATGTTTCGGGATGGTTGACGCAACCGGCGCAATGCTTTTTTTTCAATTTGGCGGATACGCTCTTTGGACAACTTAAACCGTCTGCCAATTTGCTGCAAACTCATGGGGTCATTTCCATCCAACCCAAAACGCAATTTGAGAATTTCTTGTTCATTGGGCGACAATGTTGCAATTACTTTTTGAATTGCATCTGTCAAAGAATCTTCTTCCACTTTTTTCATGGGACTTTCAGCAGTTTTATCTTCTACCATAACGAAAAATGAACTTTCCTCGGTTTCACCCACTCTTGCATCCAGGGATACATAGTCATACGTCATATTGCGCAAAGTATTTATTTCCGCCAATTCAACATCCAGCTCCTGGGCGATTTCATTGGCTGTAGGCTCCCGACCCAATTTTTCTTCCAGCATTTTATTGACTTTCTCAATTCGATGAATATCCGCATTGCGATTAATAGGCAAACGAATAAAACTGCCTTTCTGACTAATAGCCAGGATGATTGCCTGACGTATCCACCAAACAGCATAACTAATAAAATGATAACCACGATCTGGATCAAAACGTTCCGATGCCCTAATCAAGCCCATATTGCCTTCATTGATTAAGTCCAAAAGCCCAATACCGGAAGTCTGATATTTCTTTGCAATAGACACCACAAACCGCAGATTGGCTTTGATCAGCTCCTCTTTGGCTTTGCTGTTGCCCATTCGAGCCGCTCTAGCCAAATAATCCTCTCTTAACCGGCTCAACAAATCAATTTTGTTGATTTTTTCCAAATACCAGCCGATAGAAGACTCCCCAAAACTATTCTTTGATAAAGAAAAATTGGTTTCCGTTTTTTTTGCGTCAGAGTCTTTTTGTTGTTCCGAATTTTCCGGATCATGGTGTTTTGGAGCCATGGATTTCTTCCCAAACATTTTATAAAATATTAAAAAGTACTTTTCGTATAAACACAATTTTTAATCTTAGACTGCATTTTGAATTAATACTCTATCAGTCAACACAATGAGAAACAAAAAATAAAAAAATATTATTTTGAGGGTACAAATATGGCAAAATCAAAAAAAATAGCAGTATTGCCAGGCGATGGCATTGGTCCGGAAGTAATGTCTGTGGCAATTGAAATCATTGACAAAGCTGCAAAGAAACATGGCTTAGGTTTAGAATATATTTTTAAAGATGTTGGCGGCATTGCCATTGATCGGCACCAAACTCCGTTGCCGGAAGATACTTTGCGTACCTGCGAGCAATCTGAGGCCATATTGTTCGGCTCTGTGGGCGGTCCAAAATGGGAAGATCTACCGCCCGAACAACAACCGGAACGAGGTGCTTTACTGCCGCTTCGCAAGCATTTTGGTTTATTTGCCAATCTCCGCCCGGCTATTGTTTTTCCTCAATTGAAAAACAGCAGTCCGATAAAAGACCATATCATTGGCCAGGGCGTGGACATTATGATAGTCAGGGAATTGACTGGCGGTATTTATTTTGGTCAACCCAAATCTAAAAATGAAAATTCGGCTTTGGACACTCTCGTATACCATAGAAATGAAATTGAGCGAATTGCGCGGGTTGGCTTTGAAATGGCACGCAAACGCAAAAAACATCTCACCTCCATAGACAAAGCCAATGTGCTTACCTCTATGGTATTTTGGCGAGAAACTGTTACAGAAATTGGCAAAGAATATCCGGACGTTACCCTGGAACATATGTATGTGGACAATGCGGCCATGCAGCTCATCTTGCGGCCCAATCGATTTGATGTTATCCTTGCTTGCAATATGTTTGGCGATATATTGTCGGATGAAGCATCTGTGCTAAGCGGATCTTTAGGTATGCTGCCTTCAGCTTCTTTATCAGAAGGAACATTTGGCTTGTATGAACCAGCCGGCGGGTCAGCACCGGATATTGCAGGAAAAGGTATTGCCAATCCCATAGCGCAAATCATGTCAGGCGCATTGATGCTCAAATATAGTTTTGATTTGGACCAGGCTTACGAAGATATATCTCTGGCAATCGCCCGCACATTAGACGAAGGAATGCGCACCGGAGACATTGCGGAGCAAGGACAAAAAATTTCCAATACCCAAGAAATAGCCCAGGCTATTTTAGCCAAAATTTAATATTTTTTGAATTGAAAAGCAATGAGATATTGGCTATACTACGCAATAAAAGCCAAACGATTAATACTCAATCAAAGACGAAGTAAAAAAATGATCCGCATAAAAAACAGCAAAGAAATATCGCAAATGAAAGATAGCTGCCGCATGGCAGCTGAAGTATTGGTATTACTCAATGAACATATTCAAGAAGGAATTTCCACCTATGATATCGACCGTTTAGCCCATGAATACATTACCAAAAACGGCGGCTATCCTTCCACTCTCAATTACCATGGTTTTCCCAAAAGTATTTGCACTTCTATCAACAATGTAGTCTGCCACGGAATACCCAAAAAAAAAGAACGGCTCAAGTCCGGCGATATAATCAATGTTGATGTCACTGTCTTTTACAAAGGTTATCACGGCGACACCAGCCGAATGTATACTATAGATAACATATCTAAACAAGCCATGCGATTAATAAAGATTACCGAAGAAGCTATGTATCGTGGTATAGCAGCCATAAGCCCCAATAAAAGACTGGGTGATATGGGACACGCGATCCAAAGCTTTGTGGAACAAAACGGCTTTAGTGTGGTACGCGATTTTATTGGGCATGGAGTAGGCAAAGAATTCCATGAGGATCCGCCGATACCGCATGTTGGTAAACCTGGCACAGGAGTACGTCTCAAACCGGGAATGACATTCACAATTGAGCCAATGATCAATCAAGGCAGATACGAAGTAGAAATCGAAAAAGATAAATGGACAGTGGTAACCAAAGACAAATCTTTATCTGCCCAGTTTGAACATACAATACTAGTCACCAATGATGGTCATGAGATACTTACACTATTGCCGGATATGCCCAATAACGGCAAAATTTTTATTTGATCTAAAGGCTTTTTTTGATGATAAAAATGAAGACATCCGTAATCATACCAGCACGCTGGCAATCCAGCAGGTTTCCCGGAAAGCCATTGGCAATCATTGCCGGCAAACCAATGATTCAATGGGTTTTTGAAGCAGTAAGCCGATGCGAACATATTGACCAAATATGGGTAGCCACGGACAATCAAAAGATTTTTGATCACGTAAATGATTTTGGCGGCAATGCTGTCATGACCTCACCTCTGGCAAAGACCGGCACAGATCGGGCACTAGAAGCTTTAAGTCATCCTGAATTGGTCGACTCTGAAATTATTATCAATGTTCAGGGAGATGAACCTCTTATCCCCAGCCAATTAATTGATAAAATTGCTATGTCATTGCGTGATCATCCACAAATACCGGTATTTACTGCTGCATCTATACTCAATCCAGAAGAAGCGGCAAATCCAAATATTGTCAAAGTTGTAATAGGTAAAAATAAATTTTATCGCAAAGGCCTTTATTTTAGCAGATCTATCATTCCTTATGTCAGAGACATACAACCCAAATGCCCACCTGTTTATTACCGTCATATTGGCATTTATGGTTTTCAAAAAAAAGCATTGGAACAATTTTGTCAATTGCCAGACTCCATGCTTGAACAATGTGAATCTCTCGAACAATTGCGTATGCTGGAAAATGGCTGGGACATTGGCATTGAGCTAACTGACTATGAAGCTATCGGAGTCGACACGCCGCAGGATATTTTCCAAGCAGAAAAAAAACTCCTACACAAAGAATAAACATCATTCTGACAGATACAAAAAAACTTTGTTTTTTTTGTTTAGTTATTTTTTATTTGTCAAATGTCTGACAATGCTTTGAAACCCTTGAAAATTCTGAGCCAACTCTTTCGCGTCAATAGTATATTTTTGTTTGTGTTCTATCATTATCATAGAATGATTTTTCAACGAATACAACCAGCCAGAATAACCGCCCGTAACCGGATAAACCGTAGCTGACCAAGAAACAAACATCGCCTTTATACCGCTACCCTGTTCATAAATTTTGGCCAGTTTTTTACTATACGGATCTTTCATCGCCGGATATATATATCCGGCACGAGAATGGTAACTAATGGACACTAATGGCTTTTCTCTTTTTATCAGATTCACGAACGCCTTTGTTTCAGGTTCAGATCCAGCGTATCTACCGCCGCCTTTCTTCAACACATAGCCAGACACATATACTTTTCTTTTCCAATCTTTAGCAGGAAAATTTCTATTCAGGTCTATACCATTTGCGTTCATTCGGTTTATATACAAAAATCCATCTGGATTGGCCATGGGCACAAAAATCAAGCTGATATTGTTAGGGACAACGACTTTTTTATTTTGAACCTGGTGCATAATGTATTGAACCATCCGAACAGAATTCAATTCATCGCCATGGCTCGCACCAAAAACTAGTATTTTCTTGGATCCTTTACCATAGTGATAAGCCACAATATCATTGTTCAATGCAGAGCGGCCAATGATTTCTTTTCGGAAAAAATCTTGCCCCCAAACTGGCTTTATCCCATGCAATGAATATACTACAAATAATACAAAAACCAAGCTGCGCATTGTACAATCCTTCTGGTTATATCTTTCAAATAATGGACTTGTCCCCAATCACAAAAAATCAAATAAAAAATCCCGCAAGTCTTTAGTGCCTGTTTTTTTGCTCCCAGACACCGCAAAAATATCTTCTATATCCACTGATAAATGATTTGCCATTTTCTGCTTTGCTTGCTCTATTTTAGATTGGGAAACTTTATCAGTTTTTGTCAATACAATTAATGTTGGTATCTTACAATCCAGTATCTGTTCCAGCCAAAAATCATCTTGACCGGACAAAACATTTTTTTCATCCAAAACCCGCCGAATATCCAATAAAAATAAAACAGCAGACAAAAGACCACTGTGCAAAGAAAAAAAGGATTCTATCAATTTTCTCAATTTTTGTTCGCGACTCTTTGGCCCCTGAGCATAACCATAACCGGGAAAATCCAGTAAAAATATATTTCCCTTTGCGCCTTGCAATTTCTGATTGCTAAATACTTTGAACACCTGGATAAACGAGGTCAATCCGGGAGTTTTCCCATGCCTCGCGATTTTTTGATTTAAGATAGCATTGATCAAAGTGGATTTGCCCACATTGGATTTGCCCAATATGCCAACTTGCGGCCAGGGCTGTTTATCATTTGGCAAAGGGCCAAAGGAATCTAAATTCTGAATCTGAAGAGTTTTTGCTAACTCAACTTGAAAACTCATTTTTTGGGTAGCAACAACAACGCAGCACAAGCTTCGCATTCATAAGCAAACTCTATATGAGAGAATTTGACTCCAAGGGTTCTTTTTACGCCGCTACTCACATTCATTACTGAACCGCAATAAGGACAGGGATACGACGGGGCTGTATTGGCTTCGGCAATCGATGTTTCCACCTGAATGTCATTTTGCTGTTTAGCTTTTGTTAAAGCGGATTGTTGAGCATCGTGCATCAATTCTTCGCGCATATTGCGAATACTAATGATTGCCTCATCCACATCCTTGGCTTCGATAATAATTTTTTGCTCAGCAGGAGATAATCGTTTTTCATCCAGAGCTTTTTCACTCAATATCTGAACTTTTTCATCAATAAGCTTATTACCGTCATTATTTTCTATGGCAGCCAATACCAAACGGGCACGGATATTGTCATCCTTAATACGGTTGGTACGACGAATCACAGCTCTTTCGCGCCACCCCAGATCCTCCGGCAATTGATCCTTTACTCTGGCTTTGAACTGTGCTCCTTCTATGACATTTTTTACCTGGCTGACAGAAACACCCACAGCTGTGGCTACCTCATCATAGCTTCCCTGGTATTGCTCCAGCAACCTTGTCCACGCGGAGCTTTTTTCTTCGACTGTAAGGCTATGACGCTGGTGATCAATTATTAATTGATCTTTCAACCAATCTTTTTTTTGACTGACATTGATCACCGCTGGAATATGCTTTAACCCCAATTCTGTGGAAGAACGGTATCGCCTTTCGCCATCGATAATAATATAGCTGGATTCACCTTCTTCATCATTGGGTTGAACAATAATTGGCACTAGAACTCCATTTTCATGGATACTTTGCTTCAATTCTGTTAAATCAAATTCTTTACGGGGTTGCTCTGGATCAGGTTGAATTAAATCAAGTGGAAGTTCTCGTAACTCCATATTGCTCTAGTCCTGTAATAATTTATTTTAATTTTTTTTATACCAAATAGGATTTAACCTTAAAATACCCTTTGTACGTCAACCGAAAATTTTCTTTTCATTTAGTTTTATCCAAATAAACCAATAGAATGCCAACCAAAAAACTCTAAAATAGCCCGACATCCAAAATAAAAAAAATTACAAAACAGCACCATCTGTTACGCGATTGTACATTTTTATTTTCATTTTATTGGTCATAGGCGAAATAAAACAATTGGCACCAATCTTTACTTTTCTGGGAATTGAACAATTGCGCCCTATCACTGTCAATCCATCTTTCAACAAATCTGGATACATACTATTGCTGCCCATAAATTGCGAATCCATTTTGCCAATCAAACAATGATCTCCAATATTCAAGGCTGTATCTTTGGCCTGACGGTCCTGCGCCTCTTCCACAATAGAATGGTATACTTTCGCGTGACTTCCAATATGATTATTGGGTAATATCACACTACCAATGATTTCTGCTCCCTTATGAATAGAAACGCCCGGAAAAATAATGGAATCTACCACAGTACCGTCAATGTCACAACCTTCAGCAATGATTGAATTGTAAATAGTGCCATTTTTACCTATCAAGGTACTTCCTTTTTGAGCTAAAAAAGAACCAGCACCCATATCACGCAAAAATGGATCCAGTTGCTGTTTATATTGCAAAAGATTCATGTTGAACATATAATAATCCGTAATTGTATGAAGATTAGCATACAATCCATGAACATTCAATGTAGGAATCTCCTGCATATTGCTCAGATTGTGAATTCTTTCAAATATATTGATTGTTTTTTTTGTCTCTTTTTGGATTGTCTGCAAAATAGTGATAAATGTTTCTCTTTTCGCAAAAAGCACACGATATTTACTTCTGGCTCCATAAAACTTACTTTGTATGGGATTTTTTATAATATATTGAACCAAAGGTTTATTTATTTCCAAAAAATTTTGAGCAGCCCAGTTCATATCAAATAAAACAGGATTGTCACCGCCATACATGATAACTGCATCAATTCGGCTACTCTTTAAAACATTAATAGTGTCTTGAATAAAATTGTGCATATCCGCTTGAAACAAATGAATACGCATCAAATCATCTGATCGAACATAGTTCTGTAAAAAGCCCTGCAATTGCTCTTCCGTCCGATCTTGGTACAGCAAAATATGACGCACATCTGTTTTGTGCGCCATAGAAAAAATAAAATCCAATATCCGAAATCGACCGCCAATGCCCAGAGTATATTTTGCCCGTTCTTCAGTAAAAGACAGAAAATTGGCAGATTGTTCTGGATCCAGGTCAGGATAAGCCAATAAAGCAAATCTCATAGTATTTACTCAGCTTCTTCTTGCTTGATCATCAACTGGGCAACGGAAAGCTTAGCAATGGGAATCGAATACGGCGATGTAGAAACATAATGCAATCCTGCCTCATACAAAAATTTTATATTCTCGGGATCCGCTCCATGTTCACCGCATAAACCCAGCTTAATATCCGGCCTAGTCATTCTTCCGCGCATAGCAGAAATATTGATCAATTCTTTTACTTGCTGACCCAGCACCTTAAAAGGATTGTTCGGCAAAATATCAAATTCTGTATAGGAGCCATAAAAACTATTCATGTCATCGCGGCTCAAGCCGTATGTAGTCTGGGTCAAGTCATTGGTGCCATAACTAAAAAAGTCCGCATATTGAGCGATGTCCACCGAGTTCAAAGCAGCAGCCGGCAGCTCAATCATAGTACCAATCTTATAATCAAGATTTTTGACTCCATATTCTTCTGTGACCTCTTTATAAATATCAACCACACCTTTAACGGTTCTTCCTTCGATTTTTTTACCAAAACGAATAAACTTCAATTCATTTTTGTTCATTACTATCGGCACCATTATTTCCGGTGCAACATCTATACCCTCTTTTTTTATCATGCAGGAAGCTTCAAAAATCGCCCGAATCTGCATTTCATATATTTCAGGATATGTGATTCCAACGCGGCAACCGCGATTACCCAGCATCGGATTGAATTCATGCATTCTTTCAAAAGATTTCATCAACTCGGTTTGCGTAATCTTCTTTTTCTTGCCACGAATGTGCGTCAAAAATTTATTTATAGCGTCCTTATCCCGAGGTATAAACTCATGCAAAGGAGCATCCAACAAGCGTATCGTTACCGGATAGCCTTCCATTGCTTTGAACAATTTATAAAAATCATTGCGCTGCATAGGCAATAAAGCCTTCAATGCTTTTTGTCGCTCTACTTCATTATCCGCGATAATCATCTCCCGAAAAGCGTTGATTCTTTTGTCTTCAAAAAACATGTGCTCTGTCCGGCAAAGCCCAATACCTACTGCGCCAAATTTGCGAGCCAGCAATGCGTCTTTTTCTGTATCCCCATTAGCACGGACATTGAAATCGCCCATTTTTTGTTCAACAAATTTCAAATATTCTATCAAACCGTTCTTATCAGGATCAGGATTTACCAATTTGGCTTCGCCAAAATACATAATGGGGTCTTTATAAAAAGGCACATCCAGCGTAATATAATCGCCTTCTTTCACAGTTTTACCTTTCAATGTAAAAGAAGTTGTTTTCATATTTATATCTGGATTTACTATGGCTACCTTGCCAAGACTTCTAGCCACAACCGGAGCATGGGACGAATATCCGCCTTCCACAGCAATAACTCCCTGGGCCACTTCTATAGCCTTGACATCTTCCGCGAAAGAAGAAGGCACTGCCAATATCATACGAGTATCCTCGCCTTTGAGCTGCGCCTCTTTGAAACTTTCCAACAGCTTCGGGGTAGAGAAATACACACGACCCACGGCAGCTCCCGGAGACCCGGCTAAACCACCTGGTACAGATGGCATTCCTTTGACAGATGAAGAATCAATGATTGCATGAAGCAAATCAGACAATTGGCCCGGAGGCATTTGGGTCAATAGATAATTCAGATCAATAGTCTTATCATTGTAAAGATCCATCAAAGTTCGAATTTCAGCTTGAGTGGATTTGTCTTGAACATGATTTTGGTCCACCAGCCACAAACTTCCATTTTCCACAGTAAATTTTATCTGACGTATTTCTTTGAAATGGTTTTCGATTATTTTTCCAATGCGCTCCAACTCTTTCAAAATCTTTTTGTCAATAGTATTGATATCTTTCGTTTTCTTTGTGCCTGTATCATCAAAGGCGTTTTGCAAATAATCACCACTTAACTTTGCTTCGCCGACAATCTTATCGCGAGTCAGATAAATCCCAGAATAAGAATCCGGCCCATAATTGCCATAAACCATGGCTTGAACCAGGATCGCGATTTCTTCGCCTTCCATGTCACTATGCGTATATTTTTTAATCGCTTCATTAAGAATAGCCAACAATTGTTCCATTGGATCCAATGGAAACCGGTCGCCATAGAATTCCAAGATTTTTTCTATGCGTTCTTTCAAAGCAGCTATACCTGCCTGCCCTTTGGCACTCTTTGATTTTCCCGAATTGTCCAGACTATCAAGAAAACTGATAAATTTCTCGTCATCATTGAAAAAGATTTTCTTGCCCGCACTCTCCAATAAGTACAAAAATTCACCTAAAGCAAACTCTTCACTTGTATGTTTAGCCATAGCTTCCACACTTTCCCAATTCAGACCAATATTGTGCACGGATGGAAAATTAGGAAGCATGAGATTGGGACTTACCACAGCTTTCAGGAACAATGGATTGTCCCCCTTACCAAATTCCTTATTAATTTGGGATTCCATATCTTTGATATTGGAAACCAACATCTCCCCCAAATCGATTTCATCAATTTTAGAAGTCAAATAACTATCAAGTATAAAACCTGGCGAAATGGGCAGTTCCAATTGAGCCAATTCAAAAATTCTTTTACCTCTGATCCCAACTTTGTCCAAATGATCTTCCCCGATTTGGTGTTGAGTTTGTGAAAACGGTATAATATGTTTCTTCATTTACCTATACTCCCTTTTTTTTCATCATTTCATTCAAGGCGACAACATTCGCCAATTCTTAATTTTAGATTTACCCAATTTTTCATTATTAGTTCATTCAAAAAATAGCTCAATAATGGACCAAAAAACTTAAAATTGGACGCAAATCAAAAAGCTTTTTTTATAAAAAAATAAAAATTATTAAAAAAATTATCTAAAAAAGTTTTAATGGGCGGCTCATATCCTTTTTCATAAAACTTTCATAACGCTTAGATGCGCCTTCATACAAATACCTTTTTAGCTTGGAAACATTACGAATATTTTCTCCAGCTACTTGAAAGAATATTAAACCGCCATGTTTTACCTTGCCCCATTTGAACAAAGTATTTAAGTCCTGGATTAACTCCCCATCATGAAACACAGTTACTGTCAAATCAGGATGCGATGCTTCAAAGGATTCGATAATATTTTTCCACGCCTCCACATTTCCATTGTGAAACAATTCATTGGAAACCTGGACAGAATATTTTGGTGTGATACTCATCTTTTTAGAACTAGCCGCAGCTTGTACAGGTGCTTGCGGTTGTACTTTTTCTCTTGCCTGAAGAGATGGGTCCACAAAATCTTTATCTGTTGATACCTTTTGTCCTTGCAGCAATGCTACAATAGATTTAATGGCTTTTTCTATTGTGGCAGATATTTTTTTTTCATCTTTTTCTTTGCCAATATATTTGGCATAAACGACCACCAGCTCATCTCTCATAATATCCTGGATTTTTTCCCAATACGCCATTTTTTTGGGATTGATCAACACATAACCTAAATTCGGATGATTGTAAGAAATAACAATGTCCAAAGTATTCCATTGAGCAACTTCTTCGGCAAATCCTGAAAAATCCGTAATATTGGATTCCATGTTGAGGGATTTGTACTGATAACCATGTTTTGTTACCAATAATGCATTGGCTATTGGCAAAGCCTGTTGCGGTTTTATACTTTCATCATTGATTTCTTCTTGGACTACATCCGCAATATTTTGATTTGATGCCAGCATTCCGTCAATGTGTATGGTTGATTGTAAATGTCGAACAGCTCGATTGAACCCGCTCCTGGTTCCTAAGCGATCAAATTCTTTCATATTCGTAAGTCCTCTTTCTTTTATAAAATTTATTGCTTTTCGTACAGTAACTTTTTTAAGAGATTATCAGAAAAGCAATTAATTATGCAAGTAAAAAAATATTTTATATGTATAGTGCGATTAGCTTTAAAACGCAAAAAACCCTATAGAAGAGATTCTTTCTCAAGTCTCTTCTTATAGGGATTTTTGAATGCATATAGTTTTATCAACTATGTGTTACAGTTCTTTTAAGCCGGAAGCTCCCTTGCTTTTTTTCGGACTTATATCCACTGAACCTTTGAGATTGGCAGATTTTTTGCCTTGGTCTGCATCCATCTCATCTTGCATTTTGCTGTAGGCTTCTTTGAATGTTCCACCTGTTGTATCTGTATCCTCACCAAAAGATTGATCAATGTCTTCACGTACAGTAGAACGACGGCGCTTGAAGGAAGCAAAAGCAGCGTCAGCAAATCCCTTGGATACGGATGACAAAAATTCATTCAATACATTGGCCATAGATTTTAGCATAAACTGTTTTTTCTTCACAGTCGATAAATCCACATCCAGCAACAGGCCTGGCTGTAAATGATGAGGATTAATGCGATAGTTAAACTCATTGAAACGGCGATCAATAAAATTGAGCCTTTCTTCAATAACAACCCGCTCTACCGGGTTTTGAAAACCATGCATATCTTGCAATTTTTTGCGAACATCCAAAACACGTCTTTGGATTTCTTCTTTTTCCGCCAAATAGGTCCGATTGCTTTTTTCTACATACGTATCTTCAGGTTTTTTGTATCCCAAATCATACCATGGAATTGTTTCCGGATCTTCACGGTATTCTTCTTTTTCACGGCGCCAGGTACGCTTCATTATCTTGTCCGCATAATCTTGAAAATCTTTGATGCGACCCAATTTTAAGCCAAATGTCCTTTTGGACAATTCATAATGGCTGGTAAGAACTTCCCATACCTGATTGATTTCTTCCAGAAATGCCGCCATCTGCTGATCATATTGTTTTTGCATTTCCCGCAATTGCGATTGATCAAAATAAGCCAATACAATACCATAACGTTCATCCGGAAGCTCAGCCGCATTTGTTTCATCGTATTCACGGATATTGGCATAACGGGAATTTTTCATATTGTCTGCCACCTGGTATCCCAATTTGGACGTATCCAAAATAGATGTCAAGGCATTGATCGCAGTGTTAAATCCACGGTTCCGGATATTTTCGTTGTCAATGATGCGTTTAATATTTTCACGCAAATTCAAAGCATCGTATTCGGCTGGATCAATTTCCGCACGCAGATTCTCGACTTTATCCAAAAATCTTTTGGCGAGAATTGTGTAACGCTTGCTCTTTTCATCGTCTTTGTCATCATCTGTAAATTTTTCTATGCGCTTAATTTTTTCAAACATTATTTCGCCGTCAGACAATTCGCCTTTGCCGGCATCAACCAGCTCATCTTTATAATCCTGGATTTCTCTGTCTATCATATCCATTAAATGGCCAGTGATCACTTCTTTGAGCAGATATTCTACTGTAGTCTGGTAATGCACCACAGGAGAGATCAATTCAGAATCCAAAATGTTTACGGAAAGCTTTACATCGTAAACTGTCTTGGGTTTGAACTCAGAATCTTTGAAAGTACATTTTACGATAGAATACGCGTTTTCCCCGCGAACAAACGCACCCACATCGGTTTTTTGCCGCAATAATGAGTTTGTTTCATTTTCCAGATCATTGACGCCGCGCTGAATATGTCCTTGCAAATGGCCATACATATTGACCATGGACTTTTCAACCTCTCCAGTATTGAATTTATCTGCGCCACCTACCTGGTCCAGCAATTCCGCTACTTCTTTTGGAGTGTATCTTGCCAGAGTCTTGGTTTCTTCTTTATCTACAAAATTCCGAACCTTTTTTACCATTTCATCTTCAGAAGTAACCATGTACCTGTTGAACATGTTTTGGTATTGTTGATTCATATAATTGTAAAGTTTGTCCTTGATCGTGGACATAACATCCAGACGTTCCAAAACATCTTCTGGCAATTTGTCTGCGATATGGTTCATAACCTTATCTACAGAATCGCTTAAAATTTCTTTACTTTCAAAGTGTTTGTCCCGTCCTTCTTGAAACAGAGAAATATGCGATCCCACCGCACTTGGTACGGTTGGGTGTACCTTATTGGGACTCTTCGGAAATTGTGATAATGCCATTCGCCTTACCCCCTTGCTATAATCACATTGTCTTAAATTTATCTAATAATTAACTTTGATATTTTCATAATAAACTGAATATTAAAGTTATTTAATGCTTGTTGCGACCAAATCAAATAGGCCTAAATATGAAAATCTTGATACAAGACCTCATAAATAGCCAAAAACATCAATCAAAATAAAATATCAAGGCAATTTTTTGTAAACTATAAAAAATATCGGTTTTATGAATAAAAAAAAATTAATTCTTTTCCATATTATTTAAAAAAACTGCAATAATAGTGCGAATGGAAAAAATTTCTTTATGAATGGATGCAAAACTGTATTTCTCAATTTTTCTTTGCATTCTATCGCACAAAGCAGCAAAATCCCCTTGCTTTAACCCCAAAATCATATCTGGAGGCAATGAATCCGTCACAAAAGTTTGCCAATATTCCTGGGAAGCCATTGTTTGATGAACCGCAGGCAATACGTTTCTATTACCTGACAACTGCTTTTGTATCTTTTGAGACAAATTTTTTATCTTGGGCGGGCGCACAATCCTTTGAGTTGTCTTGTCCAAAGCGATCGATACATGATCCGCAATATTGTACTTTTGAGACCATACTTTCAATGTAATATCATAAATACTTAAATAATACAAATATATTTTATTGCGCCGCTCTAGCTCCTGACGCGATATTTTCCAAAAACTGTCACCCTTAGTCACCAACCAAACACTTCCATCGGGTTTTGTCATTTTTTTGTTTGGATATATCCAATGCGGATTTTTCTTCCCGCCATAACGAGTTGAATCGGAAACCGGTTTTTCTTTTGCAGTGTTTTTTGACAAGGTCCGATAACCATTAATCACTGCCATTCGATCCAAATAGCGCAAAATCGATGGACCATAATTGAATTCACTTTGAAAATATTGACTCAAAAAAGAAGTGCTTGGATTTTGTTTTTTGAGACGGGGCAGCAAAGAAATATTAATTTTTTCTTCCACTATGCGGGAAGATAAACCATCTTGTGTACTTTTTTCAATATTTTCAATAAATGATGGATTTTGCCAAATTTTATTTATTTTTGTAAAAAACCAAAAATGCCATAAAAAATACCCGCCAAAGCCAATGCACATCAATAACGCGCCCCCTATCAAAGACCTTTTATTGTGCTGTATTTTTTGGGTGATTTGTTTTTTTCTTTGTTGAATCCTATTTCGAATTATTTTTCTAATTAATCTTTGTTTTCTTTGCTTTTGCCTGTCATTCTTATCATTCTCATTATTTTTATTATTCTCACTATTTTCATTTTCTTTACTGGTTTCTTTTTTTATATTTTTTTCATTGTTTTCTAAATACGGGTCATCGGAAACTTTTGATTTGAGAGTGTCTGCGGACAATTGTTTTTGTTTGTCTTGTTCAGATTTTTCTTTGCGAGCCATCAAAACCTGACGCTGCAATTCCAATTTTTCTTCCCATGAATTGAAAGAGGTGCCTTGCTCTTGCAATAAACCATGCAAATCCAGCAATCGGTCTGTATCCTGAATGATTTTAGCAAAACCATTGATAAAAAATTCGATCCATTGAGCATAACTATCCCGCCAAGAATTCATTTCCAAATCTGATAATGGGCAGCCTCGGGTTTGTTGATCAAAAGATTTCAAAAAATGTATCACATCCTTTTGAACAATTTTTTCCCTTAGAATGGCATAGGCTTTATCATGCAAAATGTCTTTTTCCTGCCAAGACAATGGATTTTCCATGCCTGTAAAATAGGCCATAGGATTTAATTCCGGCAAATACAAAGTCAATGCTTGCCCGTCTTCCATTATAATAACCAGACCGAAATGAATAAACCCATCCATGCGCAATCGATGCAGTACTTTGTGCATTTCAAAAGTCGTTTTCTTGCCACTCAATTGCCAACGCAAAAAATGTCGATTCCATATAATTAGTATTTTCCAGGCTTCTTTGGGAGAATACCATTTCAATTTTTTGCGCCAACTTCCCAACCTTTCCAATTGTAAATCATGAACTTGAAAGACATTATCAAACAATTTACTGACAATTTCCAAAACTTCTTTAGCAAAAGAACGCCAGATAGGCCGCGGCAGGATGTCATTGTCATTGGCCAGCCATTGCGCCAGCTCCAAATTGAGATCATCAACATCTGATATTTTGCGTATCCAACGAAACTCATATCGATAATTTTGCGGCAAAGACAATACATACGGTGAAAACGCTTTTTGCGGAAAATCCTCACGAACCAAAAACAATTGCCTTTCTTTGGGGATTTTGGTCGTTATTTTGTCTGTAACCACAATATTGGAATTAAAACGCACATCCTTACCAGGCAAATTGACTTCAAAGTCAATACTGCGTTTGCCCATTGAAATATAGAAAATCTCATTCAATAAATCCGGCCTAATTTCATAGAAATTTGAAAACTTCAATATATCATTATCAGCGGTTACAGTATAAGGTGTTCGGGAAGCCAATAAACTCAAATAACGATACAATTTTTCATTTTTGGTATAAACATGGGGCTTGGCATGTATCTTACCCAAAGAATGCAGTACGCTTTCAAAATATCCATGGTTCTTAAAAAAAACTCCTTTGAATTTTGCGATGTCCATGCCATAGAGTACAAGTAATGGAATAAATGCATGATTTTGTAAAGAGAGCGCAAAAAAATTGCGCTGATGATGAAACATCAAATCTCCGCCACTGTCCAAAAAACCCAAATTCAATGACCGGCACTTTTGTTTAGAAAAAATCTTTGCAGTAAATTGCAGTTCATTGGCAAAAGTTATGTCCTTGCGCAAACGGGAAGAAAGATCAAAAATATTCTTTTTTTGAGCATTTACTTTAATATTACCGTTTTCATAGAAAAGTGCCAAGATTCTTGCCCGAATACTGCCCTGAGGTGTTTGCTCCTTGGGATGAATAGCAATACCAGATTTTTTGCGAAAATTTTGCGCCGGGACAAGATATTCTATATCATTAATATCAAAATATTGTAACAGACTTTTTATATTTTTTTCATCACCGACAAACCGAAATTTGCCAAACTCCAACAATAATTCACTATCTTCGCGATAAAAATTTTCTTCACGGATCACATTTCCCAAAAAATTGTCGCTTATTAATAAGTACTCAATATGTTTTTGGATAGATAATGGCAAATTGAAACTATCGCCGATGATGATGTATGGTGTTTGGTCTTCTATAGAGCTGCCGGAAAAAATAATATAGCTTTCCTTGCCCACGTGAAATAAGCGCAGACTAGGCTTGGCTTGATACTCTGCCAACACTTGCTCCAGATTTTGATTTTTTTGGTTTGTTGGGCCTGAATGGGGTCGCACATTTTTCGCAAGCTTTGGATCATTTTTTGTTTTTTTGAAAAAGGAAAATTTTTTCATGAATTTCCTAAACACAACCAATTTTGAACCAGGTATTCTCCAATTGCCGGCGCAGAGGTTAAGCCTGGACTTTCAATGCCCAACAAATGAATCACATTTGACCCTTGACGGACAAATTGAAAATCCTTTTGTAAAGTCCCCTGGTAAGAAATTTTGGGACGAATACCCGCATAACCCATTTGCAAATCTTCTACCTTGATTTCCGGAAAATAACGAGCAATGCTTGCGCAAAAATCCTGCGCTGGTGTTTCTATACTATAATCATCCATCCGGTCCGTCCAAACTGCTGACGGGCCAGCATAAATTTCATTGTATATATTTTTTGTCAAATGAATCCCCAATCCTGCCTGTTCCGGTACCGGATAAATCAATTCGGGCAAAGCAATTCTCTTTTTAATTAGATAGTATTCCCCTCGGTTTGGTTTGGTTTCATAACCAGAAATTCCAAAAAGCCGCGCAACCTCCGGTCCCTGCAAACCACAGGCACTCACCACCCGTTGAACATTGATCTGTTCTTTGCTCAATCGAACATTCACAGAAGATTCATCCAGAGAAACGATTTCTTCAAGACCATTGTCCATGGAAACCAATGCGCCTCTTTTTTCCAAATCCAAAAGCAATCGTTTCATATACAATGGAGGATCAATGATACCTGTATTGGGCGCATACAATGCTTTGACGCAATGCAAACCATGGTTTTTTGCCTGCGCCTGAGCAGCACTCAAAAGACGGATACCTTTTGCGCCAATTTGTCGGGCATTGGCAAATATTTTGTCAACAATTGCCTCTTCATCTGGATCAACAGCTACCACCAGTTTACCGCATCGTTCATACGGGATTTGCAATTGGTCCGCTATTTGATAAGTGAGCTCATTGCCGCGCAAGCATAGTCTTGCTTTCAGAGAGTCTGGCTCATAATACAATGATGAATGGATAACGCCGCTATTTCTTCCGGAAACCCCATCTCCAGCATATTTCTTTTTGTCAATGATTCCAACAGTCCAATCAGGAAATCGCTTCAATACGGCATGAGCAACACTCAATCCTACTATCCCCGCTCCAATTACCAATAAGTCCATTTCCCCTCGCAGATATAATATGCCGTTATTAATATTTCTTTTTGCTTAAAAATAAATTATTGAATCGGCACTTCAATGGTATCAAAATAATCCTGTATTTGTTTTTTTATCTGATGCTGATCCCAGCCCATCCATGGCGCAACTACTTTAACAATTTTTTGAATAGTATTGTGGTCCAAATTTCTAATCGTTGCTGTGCCAGTACGCCGCATCAGCAAATCAGTCAATGTTTGCGCCATTTCATATTCTACTGCGTATTTCAATTGGGCCCAAATCTCTTTTTGATCAGGCAAGATGGGTTTCAATAATGATGAATCATCATCTGCCAATCCCAAAACTTCTTTGTACTGAGTACCATAGTTTCTTATTTGGTACTCCAGTATAACATCATTGAGCCCATAATGATTGTGCAACAACTCCTCTTTGATATATTGTTCAATATCTCCGGTGTCGCCGCCCAATAATGGCTGCATTCTATCTGGATTTTCATTTTTTGGTGCTGGCAAGTGGTGTTTAATTTTTTGTAAAACATCCATCCCCAATTGGCGGCTTGTTGTGTATTTGCCGCCAATGACACTTACCAAACCCTGCAAATTGTCCTCTTGAGAATGATCATATATTTCATATTTTCGGGAGGCTTTGTAAGAACTCACTTTGGTATCTGTGTCCACTAAAGGTCGTATACCGGCATAACTATGCAATACATCCTCTGGTGAAAGATTTGCGCCACTATAAGAGGCATTGACTTCGGCGATAAAATCCCGAATATCAGATTGGGTCACTCGCAATGAATCTGGGTCTTTTTTGTACTCTACATCCGTAGTGCCGATCAAACTGTGACCGCGCCATGGTATGATAAAAAAATGTCTACCTCCTTGAGTGCGCAAAGCAACCGCATATTTAGAGACAATGGGTTTGGTAATAATATGTATCCCTTTTGAGCGAATCAATTGTTTTTCACTTTGGCCATGGCTAAGAGAAAGAACTTTATCCGCCCAGGGACCGGCGGCATTGATAAACAACTTTGCCTGTACTTCAAATTTATCTCCAGAAATATTGTCTTGCACAATCGCGCAGCGGATTTTTGCTCCTTTTTTTTGCGCCGGCTTTTTTTTTGACATTTGTTGCGATACTTCTTCTCTTGAATTATCAACGGTAAAATCAACGGAAAAATCAATCAGCTCCGCATAATTTACCAGCAAAGCACCTTTGGCTCTTGCAGAAGCAGCAAAAAGCCAGGTCAAACGGTTTGGATCCGGCATTTGGGCGTCATAATACAATACTCCGCCTGTCAAGTCTTGCTGATTGACTCCTGGTTCAATCTCCAAAACTTCTTTTTTGGAGAGAACCTGGTGTTTGGGCATTTTTTTGGACGAGAAACGGATACGGTTGCGGTCATAAGCTAGAATATCATACATTGTCAGGCCCAAACGAATCATCCATTTCATATTGCCGCGTTTGTATGTTGGAATAAGAAAAGGAAAGGGATACACTAAATGAGGGGCTTTTTCCATTAAAGTGCGCCGCTCTCGTAAAGACTCCCTCACGACTCCAAAATCCATTTGTTTTAGATAACGCAACCCGCCATGAACCAATTTACTGGTAGCTGCGCTTGTAGCACTACCAAAATCATTTTTTTCAATCAAAGCCACTTGATATCCCAAAAGAGCTGCCTCATAAGCGATACAAACACCGCTAATCCCGCCGCCAATAATCACCAAATCAAATTCATGCTTTGTCAATTGATTAATACTTCTTTTCACTGCCATTACCGTCCTATACCAAAGACTATGAGTTTTTTACCCATAATCCCAATGAAAAAGTACTTGTAAAGAGATAATTATTTCAAAAAAAGAAAAACTCTCCTCAACTGTTACTTTTTTCATTTTATTTCTTCATTTAATTTTTTTTCTTGTACTTTTAGATTTACCCTTTTTATCATTGTTCTATTATTGTATGATAAATGATAGCATTAATGCTGCAAAAACAAAAAGCATTCGTCTACACCAAACTGTTTGACTGGGATGGATTTGACCATGAATGACAAGCTTTATGCTTTGCCCAAAATTTTGAAAAAAGTATTGAACAAAGCATTATTCAAAACATTAATCAAAGTATTAATACATTTCGCGATTTTCTTTTCATTTTTTTCCTGCACCACACAAATGTTTATATCGCCTGATAAAACAGATATAGAATTGACGCAATGGCAATACTTTGCTTCCTCAGAAAAACTACCTCTTTTAGCAATCAAAAATAAAAAATTTGCCAATGTAAAACACAAAAATCAATTGGCCCAGCTTGTTCCCAATCAAGAAGGATGGATTTATTTGCGCACTCAGTTCCAGCTCAACCAAGAGCTTCAGAGAGAAAGATTGTCATTGTTTTTGGGACGGGTGATATGGACGGATACTGTGTATCTGAATGGCAAAATCATCGGCTCCACTGGCAGCGGCCCGCCCCAAGCGACAAATTTCTGGAACATCTCACGAATATATCCAATGCCCCCCAGTTACTTAAAACAAGATCAAAATGAACTACATATAGTCATTTATGTCAAAGCTGAAGGTGCCCTTTCTGATGTCCCTGCCATAGGGCCTACTCAACGAATGCAAAAGAAAATGCGTTTGCATTCCTTTTTGCATGTAGAAATCAATGTCATTTTCACTTTTTTTCTTATTTTTATCAGTTTGTACCATTTCTTGCTATTTTGGTATCGGCGTAAAGACAAAACCAATTTACATTACGCGCTGTTTTTATTCGCTTTTGCAATATACAATACGAATATGTTTATCTGGGCCATACCCTGGATGCCGTATATTCCCTATCTTTGGCTGCAAAAAATTGTTGTTGCCCTGGAACTTTTGGCAATTTTTTGGGGAATCAAATTTTTTCATGAATACTACAATATGACACCTGGGCCCCGTGTGAGCATTGCTTATAGAATATTGATTATTATACCACTGTTGGTCACTTTTGCACCATGGAACTATCAACTTTTTTTTCAGGCCCGCAGCATTGTCATGCTGTTTATACTATATTTTCTTTTGCTTTTTTTCTATTGGAGCTTGCGAGCAGTCATTAAGGGCATCCCGCATTCCAAACCTATGTTTACCGGAGTTCTGGTGCTCATCGGCAGTGCCATGCATGACGTACTCTTAGTTATATTCAGTTTCAATGGCGGTATATATATAGCCAGTTGGGGTTTTACATTCTTTTTATTTTCCATTTTTTTTACATTGGCAAAAAAATTTGTGCAGGTACACAATGAAGTAGAACAGCTCAATATTTCTCTTGAAGATAAAGTAATCAAAAGGACAGAAGAGCTCAACAATACGCTGCATGAAGTGCAAAAACTCAAAGAACAGCAGGATGGTGACTATTTTCTAACCACTTTACTAATCACACCATTAAGCAATAAAGCATTGCATAGTCCCAACACGCATGTGGATTTCATTGTTGAACAAAAAAAACATTTTAAGTTTCGTAAATACGAAGAAGAAATCGGCGGAGATCTTTGTACAGCTCACACCATTTATTTACGCGGCAAACCATTCACGGTTTTTCTGAATGCTGATGCTATGGGTAAATCCATGCAGGGTGCTGGCGGTATATTGGTGTTAGGGTCCGTGTTTCAAAATATTATCGAACGGGTACATACAGTGGCCGGAGAAAAAGAATTGTATCCGGAAAAATGGCTCAAAAACACTGTTAAGGAATTGCACAAAATTTTTGAAAGCTTTAACGGGTCCATGCTTATTTCAATAATTATGGGATTGATCGACGACTACAGCGGTTTGGTTTATTATATCAACGCGGAACACCCATTCTTTATATTGTATCGAGACAGCAAGTCCCAATTCATCGAAACGGAAATGAAATACCGCAAATTGGGCACAACGGGCATGCACGGCAGTCTCCATGTAGATACTTTTCAATTGCAGCCAGGTGACATGTTGTTCTCTGGCTCAGACGGGAAAGACGATTTGCGAATGCTGGACGAATCCGGTCAGGAATACATCAATGAAGATGAAACGCAAATTTTGCGTTTCATTGAACAAGCCCAAGGCGATTTGGACCATTTGTACCAAGGCATTAAGAATGCGGGCGAGCTTATGGATGATTTATCGCTGTTAAGAATCCAATACTTGCCCCAGAAAAAAAATACTTTTGACCAAGACAATAAAAATGAACAAGTCATGGAAAAACTCTATACTGCCCGCAAATATTTACGTGAAAATGAAATCAACAAAGGATTATCATTGTTACAGCAGGCGTATACGATTAGACCTGAAAATGAAGAAGTGGTCAAAACTTTGATTAAGTACAATATCTTACAAAAGAACTTTCCAAATGCCATTGAATACTTAGAACCCTACATACATACACATCCGCAAGATGTATCTTATCTTTATTTGGCTTCTTATTGTTATAAAAAAAGCAAAAACTTTACCCGGGCCATTGACCTTGGCGAACGTATACGCATTCGTACTCCCGACAATGTAAAAAATCTTGTTAACCTGGGACATAGTTATTTATTGCAAAAAAATAAAGAACGGGCCGGTTATATCATTGATAAAGCTTTGGAAATCGACCCCAAAAACAATGTGGCGCTGCGGTTGAAAAAAAGACTCACTTAATCGATATCGCATATACCATGTACTAAGAATGCGTTATTTTTTCGTTGTTTTGCTATGCCTGGTTCGCCATGCACAAAAAAAATTAAAAGGATGGTTGAGGACATGGGGTTTAAGTATTTGTTCTATTTTGGATTCGGTCACACTGGGATTGCCATTGTCAACATTGTGGTTCAAACATGGATTTTGTTTTTCTTCGCGCCCGGCCAAGGCCGTGAACTGATTCCTGCAGCAGTAATCGGCAGTATCTTGTTTTTCGGACGCATAGTAGACGCTGTGGCTGACCCGCTGATCGGAAATTGGTCCGATCGACTTCAGTCAAAAAATGGCCGGCGTATGCCCTTTTTGATATATAGCTCTTTGCCTTTGGCACTCATCATGTTTCTGATTTTTTTTGAGCCTATTTTTCAGTTTGTGCCCATTCTAAGAATCATTATTTTATCCATCCTTTTGGGATTATTTTATTTTCTTTTCACCGCTTTTGCTTCGCCCTACCTGGGCATGATTCCTGATTTATCGCCACATCGCAAAGACAGAGCCAATCTATCCACATCAGTAGCCATCTTCAATTTAATTGGCACTGGTTTAGCTTTGATAGGCGCACCCGTGCTCATTCAATATTTTTCTCCCCAAAAAAAAGGTTTTTTTGCGGAAGCTTATATTCCGGCCATGGGCATATTGGCTGGTGTGGCTTTTTTTTCCTTTGTCGTATTAATCATCGGCATGTTTCCATTGCGGCACAGGGGAGAAACAGCAGTTAGCACGACAATGTTTCAATCTGTGAAGCAAGTATTTCGCAATAAACCATTTGTATTGTACTTATTTGGTATGAACATTTATTGGGGTAGTTTTTTTATCATCAATGTCAGTGTACCTTACTATGTGACTGTTCTTATGGGCAAAGAAATAGGATTCCAGTCTTTGGCTTTGGGTATTACCTTTGGCGTGGCCGCGATTTCCTTTCCAATCGTAAACAAATTGATCAAAGTCTTGGGCAATAGACTGGTTGCCATGTATGCTTCAGGCGTTATGGCTGTAACCATTTTTCTGGTTTATTTTATTCCTAATGCGCCCTTTGGTCTGGCCCCTGATGTATTTGGGATCATTCTCATGGGACTGGCTGGTTTTCCCATTGCTGTTTTATTTATCGTCCCCAATGCCATGGTAGCGGAATTATCAGATTACAGGTTGCCTGACGGTTCTAAGCCAGGAGAGGCCATTTATTTTGGTGTTCAGGGATTGTTTATGAAATTTTTTATTGGTTTGGTTGCTGTACTCACTAGCTTGCTTTTTGATATTTTTGGCAAAAGCCCGGACAATCCGCTGGGCATTCAATTGACTGGGCCTCTTGTTTCCATATTTGCAGTGATATCTATGGCAATTTTGTATTTTTATCCAGACGACAGGTTGGGTTTGTTTAAAAAAGAGGTGAAGTAATGAACAAAATACAATTTCCTAAAGATTTTATTTGGGGTACAGCCACCGCAGCCTATCAAATTGAAGGAGCCTGGCAAGAAGACGGCAAAGGTCCATCTATATGGGATGAATTTACGCATTTACCAGGAAACATTATGAACAATGATCATGGAGACAAAGCTTGCGATCATTACCATTTATATGAACAAGATTTGGATATATTGCAAAAAATGGGTTGGGGTGCTTATAGGTTTTCATTATCCTGGCCCAGACTATTTCCAGACGGTAAAGGACAGGCCAATGAAAAAGGATTTGCCTTTTATGACAAGCTCATTGATGGATTGCTAAAAAGAAACATCACTCCTTATGTGACCTTGTACCACTGGGACTTGCCTCTGGCTTTGCACCAGGAAGGGGGCTGGCCAAAACGGGAAACAACTGATTATTTTGCCGATTATGTGGAATCTGCTGTCAAACGCTATGGGGATAGAGTCAAGCACTGGATCACCCTAAATGAGCCATTGATTATATTCGGCGGCGGATATTTTACTGGGTTGCATGCTCCAGGAATTAAAAGCATTCCTGCTGCTGTCAAAGTAGTGCACCATTTACTTTTGGCGCATGGCAAAGCAATGCAGCGTATCCGGTCTTTGGATGCTCAAGCCCAGGCAGGAATCACTCACGCTCTGTCCCCGATTTATCCGGCACATCCCCAAAAGGACGCAAAAGCCCAAGCCAAGGCGCAAGCTTACACAATGCGGTTGTTTTTGGACCCAATGTTTAAGGGTGACTATCCCAAGCACACGGGTCGCTGGTTTCGTTGGCTTTTACCCAAAGGCTGGCAAAAGGATATGGATATCATTGGTCAGAAAATTGATTTTCTAGGAATAAACAATTATACCCGAACCATTGTGACCCGCAGTTGGAATCCGATTACCGGTTACCAGACAGTACAGCCGGATTATAAAGATGTGCGTTTCACCTCCATGGACTGGGAAATATATCCTCAAGGGCTGCGGGATTTACTTTTATGGGTACATGAGAATTATGGTTCTATGTTTATCTATATCACAGAAAATGGTGCTGCATTTGATGATATGGTTGTCGAAGGCAAGGTCGTGGATGATTACCGGATTGATTTTTTGCGTCAATATCTCACGAATGTACATCAGGCAATACAAAGCGGTGTTCCTGTGAAAGGATACTTTGTCTGGAGTTTTTTGGACAATTTTGAATGGCAGGAAGGATACAGCAAAAGATTTGGCTTAATTTATATCGACTACAATACACAAAAACGGATCGCAAAGGACAGTGCTTATTGGTATAGTCAAGTAGCCTGGGACAATGGTTTTTAGTAAAAATGCCCTGTTACAATGTCCTAATTCTTTGTTGCCGGTGATATTGTTTTTTGCACTGGTGTATCCATTACTCTGGGATCCGAAACCCGTTGTCCTACATCTTTTTCTGATCCGTTAGGAACAAATGCGACGATCACAATGATAATCAAGCCAATAAAATAGATAAAAGAATAAATGAAACCGGCACAGCAGTCCAGGCAATATGCAATGATACTAAAAACCAGGTAGTCATTCCTAAAACGGAAAAAATTAAGGCAGCTATATCCATAGTAAGCGTGAATTTATGCCCTCTTGATTAACAAACACACAATGCTATGCTTC
>CAZCVM010000008.1:0-456 GCA_964501965.1 uncultured Leptospiraceae bacterium
GTTTTTGGGGCACGCCCACTACAGCCCGGTCTCAAACTACTTTGGCCAAAGATCGTTTGGCTGTTGCGCACCATATAGAAATCAAAGGCGGGATCAATCCGGCCTCCGCAGATTTTATTGAAAAAAGTATTGCCAGGGCTGAAGAAAAGAAAGCCCAGTTTATCTTGATAACTATTGATACGCCAGGCGGCCTGTTGAGCTCTACTAAAACCATTGTGCAGGCTATTCTTAACGCGCCATTGCCGGTTGTAACTTTTGTTTACCCAGCCGGAGCAAGTGCCACTTCCGCTGGCGTGTTTATTACTATGTCCGGTCATGTCGCGGCAATGGCAAAGGGTTCCAGTATTGGCTCAGCTCATCCAGTTACTGGCTCCGGCAAAGATGTCAAAAAAGAGGGCGGCGAGGAAATGGCCAAAAAAATAGAAAATTATGCGATTTCCTTTATTGAAGCTATTG
>CAZCVM010000008.1:466-2881 GCA_964501965.1 uncultured Leptospiraceae bacterium
GCAATGCCAAATGGGCGATTCGTGCAGTCAAAGACAGTGAGTCGATTACCGCTGAGCAGGCATTGCAAATGAAAGTAGTAGATTATTTGGCAAATTCTCCACAGGAGCTTTTGCAAAAAATGGATGGCAAAACAGTCAAGGTCAAGGAAAAAGACTGGGTCATCTCAAGCAAAACCATTGAGCTACAAAAACAACAAATGAGCCTAGTGCAAAAGTTTTTGGATATATTGAGTACTCCCAATATAGCTTTATTGCTTTTGTCTTTGGGTTCTCTGGGGATCATCGCGGAAATATATCACCCAGGTACATTTTTTCCTGGAGTTCTTGGTAGTATAGCTTTTTTGCTAGGTCTGATAAGTTTACAGATTTTGCCGATAAATTATGGAGGTCTGGCTTTGATTGCTTTGGCTGTTTTGCTTTTTGTGGCCGAGTTGATGGTTCCCAGTTTTGGCGTTTTGGGAGTAGGCGGGATCATTAGTTTTGTGGTAGGGGCCATGTTTCTTTTTGATACGCCCGAATCCGATTTGACTGTTTCCTGGGGCGTTGTTCTGGCCATTGCTGCGAGCTTTGGTCTTTTTATGCTTTTGGCTGGAACATTGATTGGGCGAGTGGCCTTTAAGAAGCCGCATTCCGGGCCGGAAAGCCTGTCTGGAGAAAAAGGCCGTGTCATTTTGGATATTGCGCCTGATTCCATGGGAAAGATTTTTTTTCATGGAGAATATTGGAATGCTACAAGCGATGAAAATTTAACCAAAGGACAAAAAATAGAAGTAGTACGAATAGAAGGTCTAGTCGCTCATGTCAAGGGTTTGTAGATTCAGTTTCCGCTGGCTGGTTGTATTTGGTGGATGGATCTTTTTTTGGTTTAGCGCGTCCACTGTTTATAGTTTGCCAATACATGATCATTCCATGAATGTACTGGCAAAGGCATACATAATGCCGCTTCACCAAAATGAAAACATGACAGATGAGTTTATGACCAATGTTGTGCAGGGTAAGTATGATCATCGTTTTCGCAAAATAGACAAAGCTAAATTGCTTTTGCGGCCCAACCAAAAAAAACTTTTGCGTTTTAGTTTGCGTGATTTGCATGGTTTTTGTCAAAAAAACCAGCATTGGATTTTGGACATTGGCAATCCATTTATATCCGCAGCAGAGATATTTTTTCCAGTAAAAAACCAGGAAATGGTTCACATTGTGGGGGGCGTAGAGAATTACAATTTTGATAAGCAATTGCCTTATCGGACCCATGCCTTTCAAATGCCTTGTCCAGAGCCAAATGTTTCATCGTCCCACTATTATGTCTTTATTTTTACCAATACAAATATCATAACTTCAGTGTCTTACCATACGCCGGAAAGTTTTCGAATGCAAGGATTGAAAGATTATGCGTTATTTGTTCTTTTGTACGGCATATTGCTGGCTATGATTTTGCACAATTTTATCTTGTTTTTAAGCTTGCGGGATAGAAATTATTTGCATTATGTTTTGTATATGATTTCTTTCGGGATGTTTTTGCTTTTTTTGAATCAACATTTTGTGGTTTTCTTTCCCATGTCTTTAGAATGGGTGCATCGTTTATTGTGGGTATTCCTAGGATTGTCTATCTTTTTTAGTATTTCTTTTGTCAAAGGATTTTTCAATTCGAAAAAGCATACACTGTTTCTTCACAAGTTGTTGCTTCTCAATCAATTTTTAGCAGTTCCGCTGATTGTTTTCGGGCTATGGGGGAACCATTACATTTCGTATTTGATTGCGTCCGTACCGGGCGCAATCGCGCCTATTGTTGGTATTTGGGTCGGAGTTAGAAGGTGGAAACAGGGTTTTTCCAGTGCCCAATACTATTTGGCGGGATGGGTATTCGCGTTATCTGGAATGTTTATTTTTGTGATCGAAGGATATTTGCTTTTGCCGGATGGTATTTTTATTTTGCCTCTTTGGTATAAAGGCGAATTTTTTATGACTCTGGGGGTAGCGATAGAATCTATTTTTATTTCTTTTGCTCTGGCAGATAGAATCAGAAATATGGAAAAAGAAAAATTGGATTTAATATCCGTCAAAAAGAAATATCAAATGGAAAGTATAACCGATTCACTGACCGGTCTTTTTAATCAACGGTACTATCGTTATCGAATCGATGTTGAGCTGCACCGGGCCAAAGAATTTCAGATTCCTTTATCCATTATGATGATAGATATTGACTTTTTTAAAAATTTTAATGATTCTTATGGCCATGCCTCAGGCGATATGGTTCTGCGTAAAGTAGCTGATAGCCTGAAAAAGAACGCGCGGGAAAGTGACGCAGTTTGCCGTTATGGCGGGGAAGAGTTTGTAATCATTTTGCCTACTGCAAACAAAAAAAATTGTGGCGTTGTCGCCGAACGGATGCGCCAAGATGTTTCCAATATTGCTATA
>CAZCVM010000008.1:2891-9809 GCA_964501965.1 uncultured Leptospiraceae bacterium
ATCAGTATAATGATAATGATTTACCATTGGAGGTGTCTGTCACTATTTCTATTGGCATAGCCCAATTGTCGCCCGAAGAAAATTCACAAAGTTTATTTGAACGCGCGGATGCTGCTTTGTATCAGGCAAAGCAATCCGGCAAAAACCGTATCCAAATTGCCTAGCAAAACAGATTCATTTTGCATTGGTCACTCACCAGTGGTTTTCAATCTGGTTTGTTGTATTTCTTTTTCGCGTTGTTTTTTTTATTTTATACAAAAGAGTTAGTTTTTTTATTGCCTATTTATGAGAAAATAGTTTTTTTGTCTATCAATTTGATAATTATCAATTTTATAACGAAAATTCTTATATTTAACAGGAAAAATTATGAAAAAAATAAGTTCTTTTTTATTATTAATAACTATTGCGATCGCAGTGTATGCCGGAATGCGCTGGGCTATGCATTTTTATGAAAATCGGCAAATAAACGGCAATTTGATTGTTGCCCAAAAGATTGAAAATAAAATTTATGATTTGGGCAATTTTCAAGTTCAGATCCAACGTGACAAAGGAAGTTTTGTTCGTATTGTGGCCAAAAGCTCTCCCCAAAAAATACTTTGGCAATCTGTACCAAAAGTAAGCTTTGTAGGGGCTGCTCAGGGAGAAGCCAAAGTAAAAGAAGCACGTGGGTCCTTTTTTGTGAATGATGAGATCAAAAACCGATGCTTTGATCAAAAAGTAGAAAAAATTGAGTTTGTGGATGGGCGTTTATCGATCATTGGATATTTGCTTTGTCAATCTGACAAAAGTCCTTATACATTCGTAATCAAACCTTATTCAAAAAATCAGCTTGCTTTTGATTTGTCTTTTAAGGATGAAAAATTCAACCGTTCTTATTTGACTTATTCTTCAACGGCTGATGAATCCATTTTTGGCTTTGGCGAACAGTTTACATTTTTTGACTTAAAAGGAAAAAAATTGCCAATACTTGTCATGGAACAAGGCATTGGCAGGGGTGCAGAGCCAATCACCACGGGTGCCAATCTGATGGCTGATTCCGGCGGGGATTGGCATACTTCTTATGCGGGAGTGCCTCATTATATAACAAGCAAACTGCGTAGTCTTTTTCTAACCAATTATGAATACATGACTTTTGATATGCGCAAGCCGGATCGAATACAAATTGCAGTGCATGCCGGAAAAATATCCGGCAACATTATTTTCGGCAATAGCCCGTCAGAGTTGATTTATGAATACACCAATTTTGCAGGAAGAATGCAAAAATTGCCGGATTGGATTATTTCCGGTGCCATTATTGGAATGCAGGGAGGAACCCAAAAAGTAAAAAGAATCTATCAGCAGTTCAAAGAGCTGGGTACTCCCATGTCAGGTTTTTGGTTGCAAGATTGGGTTGGGCAGCGCAAAACAAGCTTTGGCAAACAATTGTGGTGGAATTGGGAGCTGGATAGAGATCGTTATCCCAATTGGGATCAATTGGTTGCGGACTTAAAAAAAGATAATGTTTCTATTTTATCCTATATCAATCCATTTCTGGCCGATGTTTCAGAAAAAAAGAATCATCAAAGAAATCTGTTTCAGGAAGCCAGCAAGAACGGCTATTTAATAAAAGATCATACCGGAAAACCTTATATGATACTAAATACCAGTTTTTCTGCCGGCCTTATAGATCTGACCAATCCCAAAGCTAGGACCTGGATCAAAGAAATTATCAAACAAAATCTTATTGGATCAGGTGCTGCCGGGTGGATGGCGGATTTTGGCGAAGCATTGCCTTTTGATTCTTATTTGCATTCTGGTATCAGTGCAGCTATCTATCACAATCAATATCCGGAAGAGTGGGCCAGGGTAAATAAAGAAGCGATTCAGGAAGCAAAAAAAGATGGTGAGATCGTATTTTTTTCCCGATCTGGATTTACCCGCAGTCCGCGTTATAGCTCATTGTTTTGGCTGGGAGATCAATTGGTTAGCTGGGACTATTATGACGGTATAAAGACAGCGGTGATAGGATTGCTTAGCAGCGGCTTGTCCGGTTATGCGTTGAATCATAGTGATATTGGCGGATATACAACCATAAACAATCCCATCAAAGATTACCACCGCAGCCGTGAATTGATGCTGCGCTGGATCGAGCTCAATGCATTTTCTGTGATTTTTCGCAGCCATGAGGGCAACAGGCCGGATGAAAATCATCAAATATACAGTGATCCAGAGACAATGCGTTTTTTTAGCCGGTTCGCGAAAATATTTCATGCCTGGAATTTTTACCGCCAAGAACTGGTAGCTCAGGCAGCCCAAACTGGGTTGCCGGTAGTAAGGCATTTGTTTATTCATTATCCCAACGATGAAAATGTATACAAATTGTCGTATGAGCAATTTTTGATTGGGGAGGAATTGCTTATGGCTCCGGTTTTAGACCCCAAAACGGATTCTGTAAGGGTTTATCTTCCCAAAGGTAAATGGGTGCATATATGGACCAAAAAAGAATTTGGTTCCAAAGACAAAGGAGTTTTTGTGGAGATTGCAGCTCCTATCGGCAAACCAGCAGTTTTCTATAAAAAAGGATCTGCCGTGGGAAAACGTTTTGTGCAAAATTTATCAAAAGCTAAGGTTTTTTGATTTTTTCTTTGTAAAATAGAAATAGTTTCTATTTTAAGTGCCAAACATTGCCCAACTTGCCATTAATCTGAAGCGCGGTAATTTTGATAGTTAAATAATTGCCGCGAATGGGGGGATAAATTTTGATATTCATAGGTATCCAGGTAGATTGATATTTTTTATATGATTGAAAAGTAAATACAGCCCTTTTTTTACTTACGCGGTTATAAAAGATACCTTTGTAAGGCAACCCTCGACTGTTTAGCAAATAATTGATGACATATTTTTTGTTTGCTAAAATAAGTTTTTTATTTTTTGCGTCATATTTTTTGTAGGTCAAATATCGTGGCACAAAAAAATGTCCCTGAAGCATAGGTTGCAGCAAATCAGCTTCCAACGGCAGTCCTGCGTCATAAGCAGGCCGGAAACGCGCTTTGGATGTTACGATTTTTCTTTTTTTGGGCGGATAATACAATGTGACTTTATTGCCTATTAATAAAAAAATGGACATGGGAGCACGAAAAATCAAATCCTCAAATTTTATTTTTAACCGGCCTTTCTTAGCATCAGACCATATATGTCCGGTAGCCCTAAATTTATTTTTTTGCAACAAGCCTTCGGAATTAATCTTCGCATAATAAGTATGTATGGCATTGTTGTGTTTTTGTAAACCTATTAGCGCAGCTGTCAAGTTTTGCGGACCATTGTTTGCTGTTGATTGGCTTTGAAAAAATAGCAATGTGAGTAGTGTTACCATTGTTACGATTGTTGTCATCGTTATTATTGTCTTGCTGGAGGTCATTTTTGTCACATTATAAGAAATTTGTTTGTTTTTATTACTGTATTTCATTTTGTATTTTTCATTTTCCTTTGAGTACTTTTGACTTTGTTTTCGATATGAAAGTAGAGGTCATCCTTTTTTTTGTTTTCTTTGTTGTAAATAGCTAAACTTTTTTGCCAGGCTTTCACAGCCTGCCCAAAATTTCCCTTTTTGAGAAGTATATCACCGAGGTGGTCATAAACAACTGGATCTGTGTTCTTTTCTTTGCGAAAATATTTGATTGCCAATTGAACATGCTGCTGCGCTTCGATGAGCTTTCCTTGCCGATAATACAACCATCCGAGAGAATCCTGGTATGCCGGATTTTCTGGATCAAATTCGATTGCTTTCATAATCAATTCAGAGGCGTCGTCCAGATTGCGGTTGTGGTCAGCGTATAAATATCCTAAAAAATTGTATGCTCGCCCATGTTCTGGTTTTTTTTCAATGATCATTTTTAATAGCTCAATAGCTTTTTCCAGGTGGCCAAGTTTTTCATAAGCGGCAGCTAAATGGAATTGATAATTCGCAGATTTTTGGTATGACAAAGCTTTCGTTAAAGCATTTTTTGCCAGGTCAAATCTATTTTCTTTGTAGTACACCAACCCATGAAAATAGTGCAATTGACTATTGGTGGGATATTTTTGTATCATTTGATGAAAATGAGTATGCGATTTGGCAAATTGCTTGGTAATACCATAAAGGTAGGCTAAATGCAATTTGTACTTTAAGTTTTTCGGATCCTGCGCCAAAAGTTTTTTGAATTGCAAAATGGCACTATAGTATCTTTCATTCAATTCATAAAATCTGGCCAATTGGTAGCGATATTTTTTTTCATCCGGGTTGGATTGCACTAAAAAACGCAGATTGGTTTCAGCTTTCCAGGGAGCACTGCTGCGCATGAATAGCAATGCTGAAGTAAATAGAGTTTTGTGCCAATGATCTTTATTTTTATCATTCTTATTGCTTTGAGCAAATATTCGGGACAAAGCATAATGGGCTGTGATATTGCGGTAATCTTTTTGCAGTATTCGAGAAAAAATTTGAAAGGCTTTGTTCGTATCATTGCCCAGAAAATAGTACAAGCCCCGCATCATAATAGGAGCATAATCCTTCATAGCATTGATATTTTGAGGGTCAATATTTTGCGAACCTTTTTGCGATCCCTTGAACAAAGATTGTTTTGTGTACTTATTTGCTTCTTTATCATTGCCTAGCAAAAAATGGATTTCCGCCAATTTGGCTGTTACTTGATCATTGTCAGGAAAATAGTTGTGTAGCTTTTCATAATAACTTTTTGCGTCCTGCAATCGCAGCATATCCCAATTTAGGCTGGCCAGCAATAGCAAAGTATTCATGTTGCCGGGATTGGTATTGTAAGCACTCGTAAGAAAATGATTTGCCAATTTATTGTTTTTTGCATACATAAATCCTCTGGCCAAATACAAATAAGCGTATTCTAGGTATCTGGTATCAATATTTTTTCTTTGGGATACGTGGATAATGTGTATTAGATTTCTTTTTGTTTTGCTGTCATTTCGAAGCTGTTGGTAAAGCTTGGCCAATAAAAAACGTGCTTTGATATTGTCCGGCTCTAACGACAAGGCTTGTTCATAAAAATCAATTGCTTTTTGGTAGTCTCCCTGTTCCTGCGCAATACTTGCCAAAACAAAATACGGTATCAAATAGGAGGGATTTGTCTTTATGGATTTTTGGGCCATTATTCTCGCGTTGGTTTTGTCATTAATCTGGTAATATACCACGCTAAGCCGTCCGTAGGCATTTCCATTGGGTTTTTTATTGCCAGCAGCTTTGTAATATGCTATGGCACGGGCAAAGTCCTTCTTTTTTTCCGCCATAAAGGCGATGGCGTATAAGGTTGAGTAAGACTTTGTGTTATCGATTTGCGTATTTTTTTTGGTAGAAGATGCTTGCGTGACAAAGAATTGTGATCCTTTATCAGCAATGTTCTCATTATCTGTTTGATTCGCAGAAAGACCTCCCACTACAACCCATTGCCAGATGAGTGCAGCAAACAATACACGCATGCTTCTTTGCTTTGAGTGGCTTCTTGGAGAGGAATGTGCGTTTTTCCTCGTATACTTTTTTTTCATATATATTTCCTTATGGTTATCTTGCAAATGGTTATCTTGAAATATAAAAAAATCTTTCAATTTTCTTAATTTTTCAAGATAACAGCTTTCTGTATCATTGCGTTATTAAATTCGACTTCATACTAGCTGTTTCTACAGTCAAGCAAATCATATTTAACATTTTTCTCCATATTTTTTTTTTATGTTAATGTATTTTTTTCAAAAGCCGAATTTATACCCGTAAAGTGGGATTTATACCCCCCTTTTCAAGGATGAAAAGGGTAACTTCAAGGAGGAAGAGATGATTATTAACCACAATATGAGTGCTGTTTTTGCCCATAGAACTCTAAAATTTGAGCATTGGGAAATGAATAAGGACGCTGAAAAGCTGTCTTCTGGTATGCGTATCAACCGCGCTGGCGATGATGCGTCTGGTTTAGCTGTTTCTGAGAAAATGCGTTCTCAGATCCAAGGTCTGCGCCAGGCTGCAAGGAATACAGAAGATGGAATGTCATTTATTCAAACCACGGAAGGATATTTAGAGGGAACTCAAAATATTTTGCAACGGATACGCGTTTTAGCTGTTCAAGCAGCCAATGGTATTTATACGCCAGAGGATAGACAGCAAATTCAGGTAGAGATTTCGTCTTTAGTGGATGAAATAGACCGTATCGCATCACAGGCCGAGTTCAATAAACAAAAGCTTTTGACAGGATCTTTTGCCAGATTGAATCCAACTGCTTCAATGTGGTTCCATATGGGCCCAAATATGCACCAAAGGGAACGAGTTTTTATCGAAACCATGACTTCTGCTGCATTGGGTTTACGCAACCCTACAGTTTTGACTTTCATTTCCATTTCCACTCCAGGAAAAGCCAATTCTGTGATTGGTTTGGCGGATGAAGCTTTGCGGGTTGTTTCTAAACAACGTGCGGATTTAGGTGCTTATTACAATAGACTCGAACATGCTGCCAAAGGTATCATGAATGCCTATGAGAACACACAGGCTTCTGAATCACGTATTCGTGATACCGATATGGCAGAACAAATGTCTAGTTTTGTGCGCTATCAAGTGTTGACTCAGGCGGCAACTTCTATGCTTGCACAGGCCAATCAGAAGACCCAGCAGGTATTACAATTGTTGCAATAAGCAAAAACCAGACAAATGGTTTGTTGTAGAGCAAAAACCCCGGAGATATCCGGGGTTTTTTATTGGGTGTTGCCAATTTTCTTGACAATAGCCGTTGTCAATCGATTTTTGGATACATAGATTTTCTAAAACAATAGAATACAATTGTGATTAAAACCATGTTGAAGGAGAAAAAATGACAACACAAAACGCAAAAATTATATGGACAGAGATTGACGAGGCTCCCGCTTTGGCCACGTATTCTTTACTTCCCATTGTCC
>CAZCVM010000008.1:9819-11237 GCA_964501965.1 uncultured Leptospiraceae bacterium
AGGCAGAATTATTGCAAATTTTCCAGATAAATTGACACCAGAGCAAAAAATACCGGATTATTTGGCTCAAATGGGTGATTTGGTTGAAAAACCTGAAGCAAACATCATTAAATTGCCCAATATTAGCGCGTCGATTCCCCAATTGAAAGCAGCTATCAAGGAATTGCAGGGCCAGGGTTACAATATTCCTGATTATCCGGAAGAAGCGAAAAATGACGCAGAAAAACAAATTCAGGAAAGATATGCCAAGGTTTTGGGTAGCGCGGTAAACCCGGTACTCAGACAAGGCAATTCTGACCGCAGGGCTCCATTGGCCGTAAAAGAATACGCCCAAAAATTCCCAAAATCTATGGGAATGCCATTGTTAGAATGGAGTAAAGATTGCAAGTCTCATGTTTCACATATGTCAGGCGGCGATTTTTATGGCAATGAGAAGTCCGTTGTGTTGGATCAAGGCGGAGATTTCAAAATAGAATTTACAGACAATAGCGGACAAAAAACAGTATTGAAAGATGGCCTCAAAGCATTACCAGGCGAAATTTTGGACGCGACTTTTATGAGCAAAAAAGCCTTGCGAGAGTTTTATGCAGCGCAAGCCAAAGAGGCGAAAGAAAAAGGCATATTGTTGTCACTACATTTGAAAGCCACTATGATGAAAGTTTCTGATCCAATATTATTTGGTCACGCGGTCTGTGTGTATTATGAAGATGTTTTCAAAAAACATGGGCAGACTTTCAAAGAATTGGGTTTCAATCCGAACTATGGCCTGGCAGATTTGTATGCGCGGTTAGATAAACTGCCGGCAGACAAAAAAAATGAGATTGAAGCAGATATTCAGGCTGTATACAAATCCAACCCTGAATTGGCCATGGTTGATTCTAGCAAAGGCATCACCAATCTCCATGTTCCCAATGACATTATTATAGATGCTTCTATGCCTGTGGTTGTACGTGATGGCGGGCAAATGTGGGGCCCGGATGATGGATTACATGATGTGAATTGCATGATTCCTGATAGAAGTTATGCTACATCTTATAAAGAAATCATAGAAGATTGCAAAAAAAATGGCGCGTTTGACCGTGCAACAATGGGCAGTGTTTCCAATGTAGGCCTAATGGCGCAAAAAGCAGAAGAATATGGATCACATCCGACAACTTTTGAAATACCTGGAGATGGTACAGTGCAAGTAGTGGACGCTTCCGGCAAAGTACTCATGGAGCACAAGGTAGAGCAAGGTGATATTTGGCGTTTATCCCGTGTCAAAGACATTCCGATTCAGGATTGGGTCAAGTTGGCAATAAACCGCGCCAAAGCAAGCGGTGCGCCTGCAGTCTTTTGGTTGGATAAAAACCGTGCGCATGATGCCAACCTTATCGAAAAAGTCATAGTCATATTGCTCGATAATGCCGTCAAGCATT
>CAZCVM010000008.1:11247-28005 GCA_964501965.1 uncultured Leptospiraceae bacterium
GTCAATAAGTACCTAAAGGACCATGATACCAGTTCTATTGAAACCCAAATCATGGCTCCAGCAGAAGCAATGAAATTTTCTTTGGAAAGAATACGCCAAGGCAAAGATACCATTTCTGTTACTGGTAATGTTTTGCGGGATTATTTGACAGATTTGTTTCCCATTCTGGAGTTAGGGACAAGTGCCAAAATGCTTTCTATTGTGCCTTTGCTCAATGGCGGCGGACTTTTCGAAACAGGAGCAGGCGGTTCAGCACCAAAACATGTGCAACAATTTCTCAAAGAAGGTCACACTCGCTGGGATTCTCTAGGAGAATATTCTGCTTTGGGTGCTTCTTTGGAACATATAGCCAAGTCTTTCAACAATGAAAAAGCCCAATTGCTGGCTGACACATTGGACAAAGCTATTGGAACATTTTTGCAAAATGGAAAATCTCCCTCACGCAAAGTAAACGAAATTGATAATCGGGGCAGCAATTTTTATTTGGGATTGTACTGGGCCCAAGCATTGGCTGAGCAAAACAAAGATCAAGAAATTAAGGATCGTTTTGTCAAAATTTTCAAAGAAATGGGTGACAAGGAAACCCAGATTATGGACGAACTGACCCAGGCTCAGGGAAGTCCAGTGGATATTGGCGGCTATTATCATCCAGATAAAGAAAAGGCAGCCAAAGCTATGCAGGCAAGCACAACCTTACAAAAAATCATTGATTCTTTGTAAATTTGTGTAAATCCATATCTATTTAAGCACAAAAAAACCCTGTTTGAAAAAACAGGGTTTTTTATTGCCCAAAAGGCCAATGCGTTGGAATTAAATTTTTGGTCCAAAGGCGGTAAAATTGTATTCATCACCTTCCAGAATATATTGTTTGAAGTTTTCAATGAACATTTCCGCTAGTTTTAGACGCATTGCATTGTATTCTTCTTCACTATCCCAGGTCTCCCAGGGGTGCAGGATGGATTTATCGTGCTTGCCAAGTTTATTGGGTATCGCGAGGTTGAGTACCGGATCATGGGTATAATCATCATGGTCTAATGTGCCGTCAAAAATTCCGTCAATAATGGATCTGGTAAGCTTTATTTTCATACGCGCCCCGACCCCATAGGGACCGCCTGCCCAGCCTGTATTTACCAGATAGGCCTTGGTTTCGTGTTTGCGCATTTTTTCTCCCAACAGTTTGGCATACTTGGTCGGATGAATCGGTAAAAATGCTGCTCCAAAACAGGCTGAAAATGTAGCTTTTGGTTCTGTTATGCCCCGTTCTGTGCCAGCTACTTTTGCTGTGTATCCGGACAGAAAATGGTACATTGCTTGCTCTGGTGAAAGCTTTGCCACTGGCGGCAATACACCAAAGGCGTCCGCAGTTAAGAAAATTATATTTTCCGGATGACCACTAATGCCTCCTTCTACACGATTCGGGATATGAAAAATCGGATAACTAACTCGTGTATTCTCCGTTTTGGATTTGGAACCATAGTCTACAGCATCTTTGTCATCTATCACGACATTTTCCAAGAGCGCGTCTCGTTTAATGGCAGCATAGATGTCTGGTTCATCTTCCTTGCTAAGATTAATTACCTTTGCATAGCAGCCGCCTTCTAAATTCCAAATCCCTTCATCATCCCAACCATGTTCATCATCGCCAATCAAAGGTCTTTTGGGATCAGTGGACAAGGTCGTTTTTCCAGTGCCGGATAAACCAAAAAATAAGGCTGTGTCTTTCTTTTCTTTGCCTTCATTGGCAGAGCAATGCATAGTCAAAATACCTTGCAGTGGTTTATAAAAATTCATTACGGAAAAAATACCTTTTTTCATTTCGCCGCCGTATTCTGTGCCGCCAATAATGGCAATTTTTCTGGCTAAATGAAAAATAACAAAAACTTCTGAATGAAGACCATGTTTTTTGAAATCTGGATTTGTGACGCCGCAGGCATTGATGATTGTAAATTCCGGATCAAATTCATTCAATTCCTTTGTGTCAGGCCGAATAAACATATTGGTGCAAAAATGGTGTTGCCAGGCCTTTTCTGTTACCACACGTAAATTTAACCGCGTTGACTTTCTGGCTCCTGCATATCCGTCAAAAACATACAGGGATTTGCCGCTTAAATAATCTGTGCATTTTTGATACAATTCTTCAAAGATAGTTTCTTCTACTGGCTGATTGATCGAACCCCACCATATCTCTTTTTCTGTGCTGGGTTCTTTGACAATGTATTTATCTTTGGGCGATCTACCTGTATAAATGCCGGTATCAATGGACATTGCTCCTTGATCCGTAAGCACAGCTTCTCCTTTTTGTTGTTCATGAGTGAAAATTTCATCATAGCTTAAATTGTGAAATATTTCTTTTACGTTTTTAATGTCATATTTTTCTAGCATGCATGATCTCCATGTATTTGGCTTTCTTATTGCCTTACTTTATTAAAAATTCTTTATAACCTTTAGAAAAGACATTTTTGTAAGATTGGCTTTATATTATTTATCCTTAATATTTTTATTAAATTATCTTAACTAAGTGCTTGTGTTGATACTAACATTTAGCTTTATGGCTTCCTATGTCAAACCATTTTTATCCATTATTATCAGCAAAATCTTTTAAAGATTATTAATATGATTTAAAATTGAAAGAAATCAAGAAAAGGGATTTGAAATATGACATTTGATGAGTTTGGACTTCTCATTTCGCAAAATAAGGCTGTATTGGTTTATTATAGCACTCCAGAGTGCGTTGTTTGTCTATCATTGCGGCCCAAAATAGAAGAAATGTTATCAATACGATTTCCACGCATTCTTTTTCATTATGTGGATTGTGTTGACGAAGCAGAATTGGCGGCACAAAATTCCATTTTTGCTGTTCCAACGATTGTTTTTTATTTAGATGGCAAAGAATTTATTCGAAAGTCCAGATTTGTAGGTGTGGATGAACTGGCCGCACAAATACAACGGCCATACAATTTATTATTTACTTGACATAAAATTTTTTTGATTTTGTTGTATGTTGTTTTTTTATTTTTAAAATTTCATTCAAAGCCAATAAAATACAATAAATTTTATAAAAATAATTTTAATACAATTAATGTAAAAAAGCATTGTTATTTATATCAACATCAACATCAATATCAACATTGGACTCATTGTTTTGGGACTCATTGTTTTGCGGGCTGGTGGTTTGCTGCAAAGCTAGGTCCGCTTTGGCATGAATTTGAATATCTTGAGCAGAGTCAAAATAAAACTGGATGACATTTTTCAATCGATTGGATGCTTTGGTTTTACTGGGGCCGAAACAGTGGATATCCAGTTCTGGACAGCTAGCCACGTATTCGCCATTTTTTTGTTGGATACGGATTGTTAGATCCATTTGTGAACTCCGCCGACTTATGATAACATACTTACTTTAATACTATTATCGAGTCATTATTAGATTGCTTTATTTTATTATGGACAAATCGGAAAAAAAATATCAACGTACAGTAATGCGCTATTCTCATTTGGGAATACAATTGGCTCTAACAATGGGGCTTTTTACATTCTTAGGCCATTTTTTGGAAAAAAAATATGGTTTCATTCCCTGGGGCATTGTTACTGGAGCTATGATTGGTTTTGTCATTGGGTTTTATCATTTGCTCAAAGGAGCAAAACAAATGGAAAAGGAGTTGGATGACAATAATGATAACAAAAATGACTAATATTGCAAGGCCCAATTAAAAATATGGAATTGAATATCAAAAATAAAAAAATAAAACAGATTAATCATTTTTTGCAAGCTTTTCGATGCCATATATTTATTGCCCTGTTCGCAGCCATAATATTTTTTGCTGCTCTTTCTAGCTTTTACATATATCAATTGGATTTTTATGGGCTGTATTTTTGGGGCTGGTTTTTTTTGTTTTTAGCTGTTCACAGTATTTCTTTTGGCTATATGCTTTATATTGTTTCGCACTTTATGAATGCTGGCTTTGATCCCCATTTTTTTAAAGTATTCTCCTGGACTATTTTTATTCGATTTTTATTATTTTTAGCGATAAGTTTGTATCTCGTACACACCAAATCACAACAAATGCTTTCCATTTTGCTTTTATATATAATAATCTTTTTCTTTATATTGATATTTGAATTGATCCCAAGTGTTGTAATAATTAATTGGTTTGACAAACAAAAATAATAATTATTTGTGGCTTAAAACTATTCTTTTTGGGAGACCGATGCATGAAAGAGGGGAATGCCCTAATAGCTTCAGCCGCTCAAGCCGGTGATACAGGTACCAAATCCAAAGAAACCGTCATGGAAGTGCTGGGTCATCACTTAAATGATTCTGCGCCATTGATAAAAATTCCGTCTTTTGAGTTGGGTGGTCTAAGCATTGACCTTTCGATCACAAAATTTGTCATTCTAATGTGGATATCTGCTGCATTGGTTATTTTGGTTGGTTTGATTGCCCGCAAAATAGTTAAAAATCCTTTGGCACGCCCTTCGCGTCTAGTAGGATTTGTCGAAGTGTTTGTGATTTTTGTGCGAGATGAAATTGTCAAAGAGCACATGGGAAGTCACGGCAAAAAATACACGCCATATTTTATAACGCTTTTCTTTTTTATACTTTTTTCAAATCTATTGGGCCTTTTGCCCGGCAGTGCGACGACAACGGGCAATATAGCTGTGACCGCTGGATTGTCTGTGCTATCTTTTTTTCTAATACAGGTTGTGGGCATGCTCAGTCAAGGCTGGTTTGTTTATTGGAAAAATATTGTTCCTAAGGGTGTGCCCTTGCCCCTTTGGCTTATTATCTGGCCCATTGAGTTTTTTGGTTTATTTACCAAGCCTTTTGCTCTCACAATACGTCTTTTTGCCAATATGACAGCTGGGCACGTGGTCATTATTGTTTTGTTGTATCTGATTTTTCAGTTTGAGAAAATCTGGATTGCTCCCCTGTCTGTAATGGGCGCATTGGCTATCAATCTTTTAGAGATATTTATCGCCTTGATTCAAGCATATATTTTTGTGGCTCTGACCGCATTGTTTGTGGGCTCGGCAATGCATAGGCATTAATTTTTAATAATAAATAACAATATTTCTCGGAAAGGGAATATCAGGAGGATTTAGATGAATTTAGCGTTTTTAGCTGCTGGAATTGGTGCTGGTTTAGTTGTGATTGGAGCTGCCTATGGTATTGGCCGGTTGGCTGCGTCTGCATTGGAAGGTATGTCTCGTCAACCCGAAGTTGCTGGAAAGATACAAACTGCTATGATTATTGCGGCAGCATTGATCGAAGGTATTGGCCTTTTCGGTTTGGTAATTGCAATTTTATTGGCTACCAAGTAGTAAAATCCAGGGGCTTTTCAGTATTATTTCCATAAAAAATCTTTTTTATGGGATTTTTATGAAATAGGTTGGTTTGGCAAAATCTCACTGCATAAATGGATATTGGACTGTCCCTGATTTTTTTGTTCTTTTTATTAACTTTTTAATAAAAAGCATTTTGACTGTATGATTTATCTTTGAGTTTTGTTCCATTGTAATTGTATTGTAATTTCATGGCAATTAAATGGATGTATGATGGTATACCAAATAAATGAAAAGTCATGCTGGTTCTATGCTTGAATGTAGGTTTTTGCTGGCTGGTTTTGCTATCTTTGATGAATGCTATACCGTAAGCAAATAAATATGATATTTACGATATTAAAAATGGACAGTGCATTATGGACAAATTGTTACAAATAAATCCAGGGTTGTTGATCTGGACAATCGTCACTTTTTTATTGCTTGTGTTAGTTTTATGGAAATTTGTTTGGGGCGCGGTTCTCAGTGGACTGGACCAGCGTGCGGACAGAATAGAAGGTGATTTGACACGGGCTGAAAAAGCAAAAGCAGACGCAGAGGCTGTGTTGGCTCAATACAAAGAGCAGATGAAAAAATCTAAAGAAGAAGCTGCTTTGCTAATGCAAGAAACCCGTGAAAAAGCCGAGGAAAACCGCAAAAAAATGTTGGCAGCGGCTCAAAAAGATGCTGACAACTATATGGAGCGAGCCAAAGCAGAGATTGATCAGGCTAAAAAAGTAGCTATGGAAGATTTACAGTCTTATATGGCAGATGTGGTTGTTGCTGTGTCTCAAAAGGTTATTGGGTCTTCCTTGGATGAAAAGACTCAGAAAGACTTGATTCGGCAGTCGATACAGCAGTTTGCCAATGCGCGTATAGATGATGTTTCTCATTGATTTTATAAATAAATTATTATAAATTTTTATAATAATTTATTTGCAAATTTTTTTTGAGGTATCACTGTCAGGTTGTTTGAGCAAAGTATCAAAGCTATGCAAAGTAAGAAAGGCTATAAATGAAAGCAAATAAAGTTGCCGCAGTCTATGCCCAGAGTTTATTGGAGCTGGCTCAAGAAAAAGGTGATCCGGATGTTATTCGGCAGGAGTTAGATTCCCTGAAATCAGTTTTTATTGCGTATCCTGGGTTTTTGATTTTTTTTCAATCCCCAAGAATTTCGCAAAAACAAAAAATGCAATTATTGGATCAGTCATTCTCTTCTTATTATGATAAATTTTTAATAAATTTGTTGAAGCTATTAATACGTAAACGAAGAGAAGGGCAAATATTAAACATTATAGAAGCTTACCAAAGCTTACTGGATGACAAAAACAACCGCATGCATATTTGGCTAAAAACTGCTCTGGAAGCAGATGAAGCCTTTATCACCCAAATAGAAAAAATCATTACAGAAAAATTTTCCAAAAAAGCGATTGTACACAATGAAGTAGATGAATCCATTATCGGCGGTTTGCTTCTGCGTGTCGGCGACTATGTAGCGGATATTTCTGTTCGCAATGAATTAGAAAAAATCCGGCAAAGAATTATTTCCAGCGAAATGAGGAGCGATAAGGTATATGAAAATTAAAACAGAAGAAATAGCATCTGTCATTAAAAAGGAAATTGAAAGTTTCCAAAGTGAACTCGATGTCAGTGAAGTTGGCACAGTATTGGAAGTAGGAGACGGAATTGCCCGCGTGCATGGTCTTTCCAATGTCATGTCTGGAGAAATGCTTCAGTTTGATGATGAAGACAAAACTTTGTGTTTGGCATTCGATTTGGAAGAAGACTCTGTTGGTGTTGTTATATTGGGAGAATATTTTCATATCAAAGAAGGATACCAGGTCAAACGTCTAAAACGCATTTTGGAAGTACCAGTGGGTGAGGCCATGATTGGCCGTGTAGTTGACCCTTTGGGCAGACCATTGGATGGAAAGGGACCGATAACCAGCAAAAAAACCATGCCAGTAGAAATTTTGGCTCCCGGTATTGTAAAACGGCAACCCGTAAAAGTACCATTGCAAACGGGTGTATTGGCGATTGACTCTATGATTCCCATTGGACGGGGTCAAAGAGAGTTGATTATCGGTGACCGTGGTACGGGCAAAACAGCCATTGCAGTAGATGCAATTATCAATCAAAAACACAGTGGTGTCATTTGTGTTTATGTGGCAGTGGGGCAAAAGGCTTCTACTGTTGCAGCTATAGTAGAACGGTTGGAGCGGCATGGAGCTATGGATTATACGATTGTGGTTTCTGCAACAGCAGCAGATCCGGCTCCGTTGCAATATATAGCTCCTTACGCGGGAACTGCTATGGCAGAGTATTTTATGTATACAAAAGATGAAAACGGTAAAGGTAAAGATACTTTGTGTGTTTATGATGATCTGACCAAACAAGCGATTGCTTACCGGCAATTGTCTTTGCTTTTGCGCCGTCCTCCGGGCCGGGAAGCTTTTCCTGGAGATGTCTTTTATTTGCATTCCAGATTATTGGAGCGGGCCGCCAAATTATCGGACGAAATGGGCGGTGGCAGTCTCACTGCATTACCAATTATTGAAACCCAGGAAGGCGAAGTATCTGCATACATACCGACCAATGTTATTTCTATTACAGATGGACAAATTTATTTGGTGACAAATCTTTTTGCTTCTGGCCAGCGACCTGCTGTGGATCCGGGAATATCTGTTTCCCGCGTTGGCGGTAACGCGCAAATTAAGGCAATGAAAAAAATTGCCGGTTTTTTGCGTTTGGATTTGGCTGCATTCCGCGAATTGGAAGCTTTTGCTCAGCTTGGAACCGAGCTAGACAAAACCACCCAAGCTCAATTGGATAGAGGCTATCGGGTACAAGAAATCCTCAAGCAGCCTCAATACCAGCCCTTAACTGTGGAAGTCCAAGTATTAATTATTTTTGCCGTTACCCAGGGAATGCTGGATAAATTGCCAGTAGAATATATTGGCCGTTGGAAAGAATCATTTATTCAATATTTGGCAGATAACACGCCGGCTGAAATGTCGAGTATCAAAGAAACTCAATCTATTGGCGATGAACAAAAAGTCAAAGCATTGATTCAAGGTCATATCAATGATTTCAAAGCAGCAAACAATTTGTCATAATGTTGCGATAGGGAAAAAATATGGGACAAAATACCAAAGAAATAAAAAAGCGTATTATTTCCGTTAAAAATACACGCAAAATTACGCGTACCATGGAAATGGTATCTACAGCTAAATCAAAAAAAGCTCAAGATCGGGTTCATGCCAGTCAACCTTACAATCAAAAAATTCGAGACATTATTGGAGGTTTGGCGCAGGCGCATACATCCATCGACAATGATCTTCTCAAAGATATGAATAGGGGCAAACCTTATTTGATTCTTGTCATTGCTTCCAATCGTGGGTTGTGCGGTGCTTACAATAGCAATGTGCTTAAATTGGCACGGGATAAGTATCGCGAGTACAAGTCAAAAGGCCAGGAAGTTCAATTGGAAGTGGTTGGTAAAAAAGGTATTTCATTTTTTCGATTCAATGAAGTACCGGTTACCAAATCTTATTTGGACATTTCCGATAATATTCAATTTGAATCATTTGAAAAAATACCTGATGATATTATGTCTCGTTATTTGAATGGCGAAATAGACCGGTTTTTTGTGGTGTATACAAAATACATCTCATCGGCAAAACAAGTGGCTACTATAGAGCAATTCTTACCTTTTCGATTGGAAGATATTTTGTCTGAATCAAAAAATTCTCCTGATGCTCCAGATGAAAATGAGCATTCTGACCAAAATGGCAAGAACACAATGGTCGGCACCATACAAGCCAATTATATTTATGAACCAAATGCCAATGAAATACTCAATCAAATCGTGCCATTTGCTTTTAAGATGAATGTATTTCAAAGCTTTTTAGAAGCATTTACAGCGGAACATATATATCGGCGCATTGCGATGAAATCCGCGACAGACGCTGCCGGTGATATGATACGCAGTCTAAGCAGCTCTTACAATAGGGCACGACAAGCAAAAATAACCCAAGAAATTGCAGAAATTATTAACGGTGTAAACGCTTTGAGTGGATAGAAAAATAATTTTTCTAATACAAATTTTTTGATACAAACGAACAATTAATATGAAAATGAATGCAATTGTCACAATTGATAATAGGAGTTGAAACATGAAGGAAACAATCGGGAAAGTAGCACAGGTTATAGGTTCTACTCTGGACGCATCTTTTGATGAAAAAGATTTGCCGGAGATTTACAATGAGCTTCATGTAACTGTGGATGAATCCATTGATCCCAAAGGATATATTGTAGCGGAAGTCCAACAGCATTTGGGCGGCGGCGTAGTTCGGGCTATAGCTCTTTCTTCAACAGATGGATTGGTACGTGGGTCAAAAGTTATTAATAAAGGTCAGCCGATCCAGGTTCCTGTCGGCAATGAAACTTTGGGCCGCATTTTCAATGTTTTGGGCGAGACAGTTGATGAAAAAGGCCCGGCACAAACCAAGGAAAAAAGACCTATCCACCGTGAAAATTTGGCTTTTGACAAAATCGAGCCAAAAACAGAAGTTTTTGAAACAGGGATCAAAGTCATAGATTTATTGGCTCCCTATATTAAAGGTGGCAAGACAGGTTTGTTCGGTGGAGCAGGTGTAGGTAAAACCGTTGTTATCATGGAATTGATCAACAATATTGCGAAAGAACACGGTGGTTTTTCCGTATTTGCCGGCGTGGGCGAGAGAACAAGAGAAGGAAATGACCTTTGGCTAGAAATGACAGAATCGGGAGTTTTGGAAAAAACTTGTCTTGTTTATGGCCAAATGAATGAGCCTCCGGGAGCAAGGTTGCGTGTAGCTCTTTCTGCCTTGACAATGGCCGAATATTTTCGTGACCAGGCAGGGTCAGATGTACTATTGTTTGTGGACAATATATTTCGGTTTTCGCAAGCAGGTTCGGAAGTTTCTGCTTTGCTCGGTCGTATGCCGTCTGCGGTAGGTTATCAGCCTACATTGGCTACAGAAATGGGCGAATTGCAAGAACGGATTACATCTACCAAAAATGGTTCTATTACATCTGTGCAGGCAATTTATGTTCCAGCGGATGATTTGACAGACCCTGCGCCAGCTACTGCATTTACTCATTTGGATGCGACCACTGTACTGTCGCGTGCTATTTCTGAAAAAGGTATCTATCCAGCGGTTGATCCAATTGATTCGACATCACGGGTTTTGAGCGCGGAAATACTGGGTGAAGAGCATTACAATACTGCGCGAGAAATACAGCGAATCTTACAGCGTTACAAAGATTTACAAGATATTATTGCCATTCTTGGAATGGATGAGCTTTCTGAAGAAGATAAACAGTTGGTGTCGCGGGCACGGCGGATTGAAAGATTTTTATCGCAACCGTTTCATGTTGCAGAACAGTTTACCGGCTATGAAGGTAAATATGTTAAATTGGAAGAAACAATCAGGTCTTTCAAGGAACTTTTGACTGGCAATTATGATCATCTTCCGGAAAGTGCTTTTATGTATGTTGGTACTATTGAAGAAGTAGTGGAAAAAGCCAAAAAATTGGAAGCAGCTTAATATTAAAAGCAGGCAAAAGGAATATTCATGGCAAATATGTTGTGTACGGTGATTAGTCCGGAAAAGATTCTTTTCCAGGAGCAAGTTCATGGGCTAGTTTGTCCAATGACAAATGGTGAAATGGGGATTTTGCCTGGTCATGCTCCTTTTCTAGGAAAATTGGGTATTGGTTTGGTTCAACTTCGTTCTGAAACCAAAGATTTGGTTTTTGCTATTGATTCTGGCTTCGTGGAAGTCAAAAATAATGAGGTTTCTTTGTTAGTAAATCGCGCTAAACAAAAAGAAGACATTGCTCCCAAAGAAACCCTCCAAGAAAAATTGCAAATATTGAAGGATCAAAACCTGGGAGATGCAGAAGTATTGCGAGAGATTGCCTGGATCAAAGCACAAAAAAAGTTGATTAATTAAACTTGATTACATGATTCTTTTAATCAAAAAATAAAAAATAGTGAAATTGGACCAGGAAATCAAACAATCCAATTTGCATAACGCCCAGATTGAGAGTAGCGCATGAAAGATACCCAGGTCTTTAGAAAAACATTGGCCCAGGAAACTACTATTTCCGGCATTGGTTTGCATTCCGGAAGAGAATCGGAATTGATGTTTCGGCCAGCACCACCCAATGCGGGTATTGTTTTTACGAGAAATAAATACTATGCTGATTCATCCATTGTTGCAATCGCTGATAATGTGGTGGATACATCGTTAGCCGTCACTCTGGGCAATGACCAATGGCGTGTACAAACAGTGGAACATTTAATGTCTGCTATTTCAATGGCTGGCATAACGGATCTTTTTATTGACACAAGTAATGTGGAAATCCCGATTATGGATGGATCTGCTTTTCCTTTTTGGCAGGAGTTTGAAAATATTGGATATACACAGTATCTTGATTTTCCTGTAGTGCCACTGGAAGTAAAAAATGCTTTGTGGGTTGTGGATGGAGATAAATATTTGATTGCTTTGCCCGCAAAAAAGTTTCAGGTGTCTTACAATATTCATTTCAATCACCCTTTGTTGCGCGGCCAAAACTACCAGGCTATTATTGATTCAGATCATTTTAGTGCAGAAATTGCATCAGCCCGGACTTTTGGTTTTTTATCAGAAGTAGAATATTTGCGTTCCCAGGGATTGGCCAAGGGAGGCTCTATTGAAAACGCGATTGTTTTGGATGAAAAAGGTTATATCAATCCTTCTTTGCGATATGAGGATGAATGTGTGCGTCATAAAGTATTGGATTTGGTAGGGGATTTGTATTTGACTGGACGTCCTATCCATGCTCATATAATTGCTAACAAAGCTGGTCATGCCCTGGATGTGGCACTGGCAAAAAAAATGCTGAAAGTGGAACGTGAAAATCAATTTGCACATACAAATACGGCTCACCAAAACAACGAAGCAAAGGACAATTTGAAAAAGGTTATGACAAAATAATGAAAACACGGATTATTCGTGGTATAGGAGCTTCCCCTGGTATTGTTATTGCTCCTGTATTTAGATTTAAAAACAATCAGGTCACCATTCCGGATTATAAAATTGATGTATCGGACGTTGATACAGAAATACAGCGTTTGGATACAGCTATTTCCAAAGCAAAAAAAGAAATCCGAATCATTCAAGCAGCCATCGCCAAAAAATTGTCCCAAAAGGAAGCTGATATCTTTACAGCGCATTTATATGTGCTAGATGATCCAATGCTGGAAACAGACACAAAGGCCTTGATCAAAGAAAACTATTACAATGCGGCTTTAGCACTGGAAGAGGTGACCCAAAAGGTTTTTGCCCGGATGAATGGTATAGAAGATGCCTATCTCAAAGAACGGGCAATAGATATTTTGGATGTGAGCAAAAGAATTCTTTCTTATCTTGTGAACAGGGAATCCAGCCGGTTAAAAATTCGAGAGCCGTCTATTGTTGTCGCGCATGAATTGTCTCCTTCGGAAACAGCTCAATTTGATCGTAGCAAAATACTGGGAGTTATCACGGAAAAGGGTGCTAGCACATCTCATGTAGCCATTTTGGCACGGGCCTTGCAAATTCCTGCGATTGTGGCCACGGAAGATGCCATGAATTTTGTTAAGACCGGACAAGTCTTGGCTATGGATGGCATGTTGGGTGAAGCATTGGTGGATCCATCTGAAGATGAATTGGGGATTGTCTACCGACGTAAAAGTGAAATACTGGTTTTAGAAGAAGAGTTGCAAAAACTCAAAAATTTACCAGCTCAAACTCAACAAGGCGCGTATATATCCATTAAGATCAATTTGGAGCTGGAAGAGGAAATCGATGGATTGCATCGATATGTGCATGACGGGATTGGTTTGTGCCGGACAGAATTTCTCTACATGGACCGCAAGACGTTTCCCGGCGAAGAAGAGCAGTATCGTATTTATGCCAGTATTGTCCAAGAATGCAATGGTAAGCCGGTGACATTTCGTACATTGGATGTCGGTGGCGATAAAATCCCTGCTACCTTTTTACCCAATTGGGAGAAAGAGCCCAATCCCTTTTTAGGTGTACGTGGTATTCGGTTGTCTTTAAAATTGCCCAAATTGTTTCTAACTCAATTGAAAGCAATTCTTCGAGCAGCTGATCATGGACCGGTCAAAATTATGCTTCCAATGATTGCCGGATTAAGTGATGTAATTCAATCACGGAGTTTTATTGAGCAGGCTAAAGAAGAATTGGCTACGGAAGGAAAAGCCTACAATCCAGATGTAGAATTGGGGATCATGATTGAAGTACCGTCAGCGGCTTTGACAGTAGATATATTGTCAAAGCATGTCGATTTTCTGAGTATAGGTACGAATGATTTGGTCCAATATATTATGGCTTCAGACCGTATGAATCCAGATGTGTCAACTTTGTACAATCCTTATCATCCGGCCATGATCAGGCTTTTGTATCAAATTGTGCAAAATGCCAATGAGTTGGATTGTCCCTTATCCGTATGCGGCGAATTGGCATCTGATGAGAAATATTTTCCTATATTGATTGCAATGGGTGTGCGCGAGTTGTCAATGAGTCCATTTTTCATTTCTCGCGTTAAAAAAGTGATTCGTTCTTTGAATGACAATAGTTGTCGCAATATGATATCGAAGCTGTTGAAAGCGGAAACCACAGAACAAGTGGAAAAAATAGCACAAGATTGTCATAAAGACCGTTGGCAAAATTGTTGAATACCAAAATATGCGCGATAATCATTTCAAATTGTATCATGAATTAGCTTCATACTATTTTTCATTGGAGCAAGTCCACCGCGAATTTGATAAAGAAACGGCTTTTTTGTTAGAAGAGCTTCCTCTGGTAGACTACCAAAAGATTTTGGATATTGGCTGCGGTACTGGAGAACACTTGGAGCAAATGCGCAAAAATGGTTACGAAACACTCGGCATTGACAATAGTGCGGATATGATTCGTGTGGCTAAGGAAAGATTTCCCCATTTAAGGATGATACAAGATGATATGCTGCATCTTACTGTGACCGGAACTTATGATGCTGCCTTTTCATTGTTCGGCACAATGAATTATTTGCTGGATGATTTGTCCATGAAAAAAGCATTACGCGGAATATACCATAGAATCCGAAAAAGCGGAAAATTCATTCTGGAAGTCTGGAATGCCGCGCCAATAAGGGCTATAAAGAAAAAAAAAATATCTAATGTTTCTTCTATTATATGCAATGGTCAGGTAGTACACCGCAACCGAGGATTTTTACTGACGCAAAGTGACGCCAAAACTTTGGTCCAGGTAGATTATTTGTACCAAATTGATGACCAGACTTTGGATGATACCCATTATATGCGTGCCTTTGGTTTAGCAGAAATACAAGACCTGTTGCTGGAAACGGGTTTCAATAACCATGTTATATATGGCGATTATAATCGTGAAGGGTTCCGGGAGAATGGCAGTAGGATCATTGTTTCTTGTCTTAGAGATTGAAGAACAGATAACCATAAGATTATAAGGTTTGGCTTTTTTTTTGAGGAAAGCGCATAATAAGTCGAATTCGATTGTCTTTATCTTTTTTTACTACTATGCCTTTACTCCGTAAATGACGGGATATTTGGTAATCCTTAAAGTCTATGATGTGTTTGTTTTTTGTGTGATCCCTCTTGTCTATACAATCATTGTTTTCATTTTTATGTTCGCTATAATATTCGTTTCTGGTCATAACTAAAACAATCTCATTTTCTTAAAATACTATTCTTAAAATATTATTTTTGTAAGCTTTCGATGGATTCTATCTTTTTTTATCTATAACTTTGATTGAACATCTTAATTTGTTTGATGCCTTCTCGCATTTCGTTCGCTACCCAGGCATTTCTTTCTCTGGCCAAAGAGTCTTCCAATGGTGATAGACCTCTAATATCGTGCAATCTTGCCAATATTTTTGCTGCAAGAGCTCGGGTAAAATCATTTTCCGAGAGCAGTGATTTCGCGATAAAATAATAACCTTTACGCTCGTTTTTTCGCAATTTGAGCATGGGGTAGGCGATGGCAATTCTCACTTTGTCTGGCAAATTTTCATCATTAAATTTTTTGATAATATCCTCGATATGATCTTCCACTGTTGAAGGCTTTTTACTAATCACGGCACCAGGATTGGCGATCTCTCCAAGAGAATAGGCCGCATTAATGCGTACTTCATCGTCTTTGTCGTCCAATGCTCCTGCCAAGACAATAATGCTGCGGTGTCTTTTCATAATGCCAAGAGCCCAACTGGCAGTTCGTTTTACTTGTAAGTACTCTTGTACATCCGGATATTCAAAGACAATGTTTGGATTATCTTTTTTGGGTTCTCCTGCTCTGGATGGATTTCTCTTGGGATACTTTTTTTTGTATTCTTCGTGTTTTTTGATCCCTTCTGCGACAAACGGTTCTCCTTTGTATGTGCCGCCAATGTTTTTGTCCTGCAACGCATTTTCAATAAACATTGCGCTCAAAGGATCATTGATTCGTGCCAAAGCATCGATACATTGCGTGCGCAAAGATGGATGGAATGTGGTGGCAAGAGTTTTGTGCAAAAGATGAATCGCTCTTTTGCTCTGATAGCGACCCAGAATTCTGGCCGCTTTGAGACGCCGTGCTAGATTGCCGTCATTTTGCAAGCCGATTTGCAAGGTATTTATATAATAATCAGCTTTTTCCGAGTCATAAGTTTGGTGCTTTTCTTTGTTAATGGAATAGGGAATAAATATTAAATTTTTGCCATTTTGCGTATTATCTTGTGCCCAAAGCCAGGTAACAGAAACTGCAATTCCAAAACCGGCTAATATTATTTTTGTGCGACTACTCCAAATTTTCATTTGTTGTTCCTTTAATACTTATTAAATACCTGTTAAGTATTTATTTTTGCTATTTATTGATTTATAGATAATAGTTCAATAATTTACAATGACTTTATATTTAAATATCGGTATCTATAAACTAGAAAATTTACGTCTTTTGCAAAAAAAATAAAAAATATCCCGAATAAACAAAACATTTTATTTTTTGTAATGAATTCTCATTGCTTGCCATATCGGGCCATAATTTTGGGCTGCATTCCATATTAAGAATCCGCGTATACCGGCTTTTTCCGTGGCTTTGATTTGAGCGATGATGTAGTTGACAAAGGATTTGCCGGAGTATTTGTATTTCATTTTGAAGCCTTGGATCCAGGTAACAATTTCGGCCTGACCTTTCACCCGATCATGACCTTTTTTAGATGTGACATATACTGTGTAGTAAGGATCGCTTATTAATCTTTTCGACCATGTATAATGGGACGGATATGCCATTGGCGAAATGATGTCCACAACTTTGGCAAGCCCTTCCATTCTTTGGCCTATAATGTCTTTGCGGTTCA
>CAZCVM010000009.1:0-9982 GCA_964501965.1 uncultured Leptospiraceae bacterium
CTTCTTGCCGCGTACTAAAGGAGAGACAACCTGCAATTTAGTACCGGGCTTATATGTCAGCACAGAATCCACTATTTGGTCAATGCTTTGACTTTGTATACGCTGGCCGCAATCTGGACAATACGCATGTCCGACCCGCGCGAACAATAAACGCAAATAATCATAAATTTCTGTGACAGTGGCCACGGTAGAACGCGGGTTATTGTGTGTACTTTTTTGTTCAATGGCAATAGCCGGAGACAAACCTTCTATGGCATCCACATCGGGCTTTTCCATTTGACCCAGGAATTGCCTAGCATAAGCGGACAAACTCTCCACATACCTGCGCTGACCTTCAGCATAAATCGTATCAAAAGCAAGGGATGATTTACCTGAACCAGATAAGCCAGTGATAACAACAAACGCATCTCGTGGTATTTGCAGGGAAATATTTTTTAAGTTATGTTCCCTAGCTCCCTGAATTTGAATGTAATTTCGATTGGCCATACAATATTAGTCTAATTCATTAAAAATCTTTACTTATTTCGATAATTAGTTGAAAAGATTTATTGAAATAAATCATTGAATCCTTTTTTTGCATTTTCTTGTGAATCCATTAATTTTTGCTGACTCAAAGAAGTATGAATCGAAAATAGCTCGCAAAAATTTGCTTTTTCTTTATCCACTACCCGTTCAGACACTGGCTCACGGCATTCATTGTAAAAAGTTGGATCAAAATGTTTGCAGTTTAAGCAAACACGTACTTCACTATGACATTGCGGACAAAGGGTATAACGCCCAATACTTCCGCGCTCTGGAATCACATTTTCCAGTGAAGCCTGGCATCTATAACAAAACATAGGATACTCCTAATGATTTTTCATTGCTTTTTTATCCAGCAAACAGATAGCTTCCACAGCTATGCCTTCCCCTCTTCCTGTAAAACCTAATTTTTCCGTTGTAGTGGCTTTTATGTGAATTTTTTCTGGATTCACAACCAATGTCTTTGCCAAAGCATTTTGCATTTGTGAACGATACGGCCCAATACGGGGCTGCTGGCAAATCACTACAGTATCGATATTTACGATTTCAAAGTTATTTTTAGCTAACATGTCTTTGACATGCGCGAGCAAAATAAGACTGCTTATACCTTTGTATTGAGGGTCTTTATCAGAAAAATGCGTACCAATATCGCCCAATCCGGCAGCTCCCAGCAAAGCGTCTATGATCGCATGAGCCAATACATCCGCATCTGAATGACCTGATAATCCCAAATGAAAAGGTATTTTTATGCCGCCCAAAATCAGATCCCGATCTGCGGCAAAAGCATGAACATCAAACCCTATTCCAACCCGCAAATTCATAAACACCTCGTGATCATTTTTTCGACCAAACATAAATCCTCAGCAAAAGTTACTTTTGGATTTAGACTTGAAATGGATAATGGCACGACCCGTTTTTTACCTTTCATAAATAAACTACTTTCATCTGTCAACTGGGTCCATATTTTCGGATCTACACTTACCAATTCATTTTTCAAAGCAATGTAGTCAGCGGCGCAAAAAATTTGAGGTGTTTGCGCGATAAAAATATGATTGCGATCCAAAGTTTGAACGATTTCTTTATGCTCAGAATCTGCGGCTACAATAGTATCTTTCGCCCATTGGCCGGTCAAAAATAATGTATCTTTCAAACCAAATGGCCATTTGGTTTGACCAGAAACTTTTAAAACAGACTGTGTCTGGTATTCATTTCCTTTTATATCCAAATCGTGATAAAAAAGAAAAATTTTGTCCCGCAAACTTTTTAGCGTTTTTGAGTCCATTAATGCACGCGCTGCATCGTGAACCCATAAAATGATTTGCTCTGTTTGCAGCGCGTCCATTGCGGCATCTATTCCCAAGGAAACAGATTCTGCGCGGGATCGGCCGCCGGCACAAACATGCAATACCCCAGATTCCAAATATCTTTGGTACTTTGGATAGTCACTGGCAAAGGAAAGCACATAATCCTCTGCCATAACCAAAACCACCCGGTCAAAAAAATAATTTTCCTGTGTGTTTTTCTGCGTAAGGTACAAAAATTGATCCAAAGGATACTGAAACAATTCCTTGCCATCTATCAAGGCAAATTGTTTCGGCTTTTCAAGACCTGCCCTAACTCCTTTGCCGCCTGCGACCAAAATAGCTGCACCGGGAAATGAAATTATATGTTCTTTGTCTTGCATACAATTGTATCAATTGTGCCCATCAACTTTTAATTAAAACCAAAGAACAATGGCCCTATTCCATTTCTTCCTTTAAGCGCGTAAAAATCATTCTACCGGCTGTAGTTTGCAGCACCGATGTAACCACTGCTTCTACATCTTGACCGATACGATTTTTACCATTTTCCACTACAACCATGGTTCCATCTTCCAAATAAGCTACACCTTGATTTGAGTCTTTGCCTTCTTTGATCAAAGTTATATGCATTTCTTCTCCAGGCAATACAATCGGCTTGAGCGCGTTGGAAAGCTCATTAATATTGAGAACCTTGACTCCTTGGAACTGGGCGACTTTATTGAGATTGTAATCATTGGTGATGACTTTGGCATTCATTTCTTTGCCCAGCTTGACCAATTTAGAATCCACTTCTCGAATTTCCGGATAATCTTTATCAGTTATTTTGACTTTGATATTGGGATCTTTTTGCATTTTATTCAAAATGTCCAGGCCTCGACGACCTCGATTACGCTTAATACTATCCGCGCTATCTGCAATAAATTGCAATTCTTTCAACACAAAATTGGGAATCACCAATATGCCGTCCAAAAAATCAGTGGCACAGATATCCAATATACGTCCGTCAATAATAACAGATGTATCCAATATTTTGTGCTGGGTATTTACTGGATCATCTCCCAAGGGACTAGAACCGACTTTGAGGGAAATGATTTCTCCGATTTCTTCCTGATGAACCAAAAAAAACATCATGGAACCAAAACCAAAAATCAGATACAAAAATTGAATAACAATCGGTCCCCAAATTGTGGTTTTAGTAATAGCAAGATTGGCCATGCCAAAAGCCAAAAAGAAGGCCACGGCCAGACCAAACATCAATCCCAATAGGGAAAACAATAAACTCTTTACCCGAAATGTATGGATAACATACTCAGAAACAATAACAATTGTCAATGAAACGAAGAAAGCACCACCTATGGCTATTAATAAAACGGTTAAGCTTTGCTGAAAAAAACCTAGAAACGCGGTAGCCATACCGCCAAATATAAACAGTAAACGAATAAATGTAATCATTTTGAACCTCTTTCCTATTAATTGGGAAATGAGTTCAAGAAAGTACCTCAGATATTAAATCCCCGGCATCCTCTAAATCAAGATTTTTTGCTAATGCTATCTCATTGGCGATGAGTTGATAAGCACTTTCATACAATTTTCTTTCCATAATGGATAAATCTTTATCCAATGAACGACGGTATAGATTTCGAGCAACCTCAGCTACTTCAAATATGGATCCTGTTTTCACTTTTTCCATATTGATTTGGTAACGAAGCTTCCAATCTTCTTCCATTTCTGTCTCTTCATCCGCAAGAATTTGAAGAACTGTTTTTACTTCTTTTTCCAAAATAACAGACCGAATGCCGATTTTGTCGACATTTTCGACAGGTATCATCACCTTCATGCCATTATTAATGATATGAATGACATAGACCTTTTTATTAGCACCTAATATCTTTTCTTTTCGTATATCATCAATAATACCAACTCCATGCATTGGGTAGACAATTTTATCCCCTTTGTTATAAGAAGTTATTACTGTTGTATCTTGCGAATCAGATATTTCCTGGTCTGAAGATTCGTTTTGTGTTGATCTCATCTTTTGCATCGTTCTAATATAAAAATATATATAACCTCAATTTTGACTTTTATACAAAAAAAATTGCCATTAAAGTCACTGAGCCTTTCTTGAACTAATTCCTTAAATAAATTAATTATTCCTTTTATTAAGAAAAGGAGTATATCTTATTGATAGGAATTTGTCAAGGATTTATCTTGATTAAACTAAATATTGAGCCAACTTTTCCTTAATAAATTCTTTTGGTACTGCGCCTGTTATTCTTTCCACAATGCCACCATTTTGAAAAATCATAAGCGTAGGAATGCCGCTAACTTGATATTTCACAGACAAATCAGGATTTTCATCTGTGTTTAATTTTACAACGAGCAGTTTATCCTCGTATTCCTGGGCCAATGCATCTAAATGGGGGGCAATCATACGACAGGGTGCGCACCAGGGAGCCCAAAAATCAACCAAAACCGGAATCTTTGATTGTATGACAGTCTTTTCAAAACTTTGTAAATCTACATGCACGGGAGCATTCATTTTTTTTCTCCTTGTAAAAATAATAGAATAAATGATATAAATAATACTATTTGCACTCAACTCGCAGTCAATTGGTTTTGCAATGAAAAAACAATTTCCTGGATTCGTTTATTTTTCATCACATAAGCAGCTCGATTTCCAATCAATCGACCAGTCGACTCCAGTATTGTTTCCATTTCTATGAGATTGTTTTCTTGCAATGTTTGGCCAGAGGAAACCAAATCTACGATAAAATCCGCCAGTCCGGTCAAAGGAGCCAGTTCAATGGACCCATAAAGTTTTATAATTTCAACATCTTTGCCTTTATTGGAAAAAAAAGCTTCTGTGATTTTTGGATATTTTGTGGCAACACGAATTTGGCTTAGATTTTTGTGCTGTTTATTGCCGGCCAAAGAAATACGACAATAACCAAAACCTAAATCCAGCAATTCATAGACCGGCAATTCCTGTTCCAACAATACATCTTTGCCAACAATGCCCAAATCAGCTACACCGTTTTCTACGTATGTGGCAACATCTTGGGATCTAACCAAAAAAAAAGTGATCTGTTTATTGGTATCAACAACGGAAAGCTTTCGTCCGGAAAAGGAAAGATCGTCTTTGATAAGACTTGCACGCTGCATCAATTCAATTGATTCATCTGCCATGCGTCCTTTGGGTAGCGCAACTGTAATCACATTATACACCCTTGTCAGTATTTATTAGTCAGACATTCCCAATAGATACAATCTTTTGCGTGCTTTATCGACAAAATAGAAAGATTTGTTGTTAAATTCTTTAATGATTCTTTGGTAGGTATTTTGCGCGTCTTTCTTTTTGCCAAGGCGCTCCTGCATTCGTGCCATATTGTACAAAGTATTGGGAATAGCATAACTTTTAGCGTTTACCTGCCAGAGTCTTTTGTATACATCCAATGCTTTTTGATATTTTTTTTGCTTTTCCCAGGCCTGACCCAGTAATAAATACGCATTGGACGCAAAAAAATGTCCGCTATTGTCATCGATAAACATTTCAAAAAAATTGACTGCCTGATCATACTTATCTTGCATCAAATAAAGCTTACCCAATTCATATTTAGCCAATTCCTGAGCAGAGGCTGTGATATACTTCCAAGAATGAACTATATCCAAAAATATCTGTTCCGCCTTTTTGCTTTCTTTGGCTATTTCATCAACAATTTGTTTTTTAAAGGCATTGTTAGAACCTTGTTTATCATTTTCTTTTTGGTTCTTTTTCGGAATCTTTTTTTCATTTAGGGAGGGGGGCGTTGATGGAGATGAATCTTTTAGCATTGCCAGTAGATTTGTTCTCTGCTCAATTTCCTGAACAATTTTTTGCCCCTGGTACAACAAGGTATTGGCTTTGGTTTCATAAAAAGAAAATGTGCCCCATGCGACCAGTGTTACCACAATAAAAAGCAACAATGCCAGCATACTGCGCAATACTACCGTCCGATTGTGCTGAGCATAATGCTTTATATTCAATAAAGTTTGCTCCATAAAATTGCGTTGTACATGCACATCATCACGAATGATTTCTTCTGATTTGGACTTTTTTATTTCTTCTCTGGTATTTTTTTTTGAGGATTTGGCCATTTTATCATCCCGATGCCTAAAATTTGCAAATTTTAGAAATTTTATTCGTTAATTCTTTTATTTTTGTCAAATAATGTTTGTCTTTGTTTGCGTCCATTTGTTCACCAACAAACTCAATCTCTGGTGTCTGCGCCTTGGGAATCATTGGTTTCACTTGCATTTTCCGTCACATTATTATCATTATTTTCATTATTATCATTATCTATACTGATCAGTTCGCCCAATGTAGGAGCTTTGGGTTTTTCCGGATCCTTCATATATCTTTTAATGGTTTCTTTTTCTCGCTGCTTTTCATAATCTTTGATAGACAGAGAAATTCTTTTCTTTTTCGTATCAACATTAATCACGACAGCACTAAGAGGCGACCCTTTCTTGAACATTTCGCCAATATTCTCGGCATTGGCTTTGTGTACTTGACTGATATGAACCAATCCTTCCACATCCGGTTCCAATTCGACAAACAAGCCAAACGGAGTCACTCCGGAAATCACGCCATCCACAATGGTTTGAGGCGGATATTTTTGCTTGAGTTTTTCCCAGGGGGATAAAGTCAAGTGCTTGATAGAACAGGAAATTTTTCTTTCTTCTGGAACCAATTCCATGATTTTAAATTGTATTTCTTGCCCTTCCTGGACAATATCGCCTGGATTGTTTACTTGGTCCCAGCTAAGATCATTGATATGAACAAGTCCCTCCACATCTTCTTTGATCTCCACGAAAGCTCCAAATTTAGTCAATTTTGTGACCTTGCCGGTCACTACATCATTGACTGTGTATTCATCCGCGACTTTTTGCCATGGATTTTCCAATACATCTTTCAAAGACAAAGACAAACGCCGTTCATCTTCATCGATTTTTATGATACTTACTTCTACTTCATCTCCCTTGGACACTACTTGCTTGGGATGATTGATCCTGCGAGACCAGGAAAGTTCACTGATATGGATCAGACCCTCTACACCAGAAGATACTTCCACAAATGCCCCATAATTCATCAATTGAGTTATAATGCCTTTCAGGTGATCTCCCATTTGGTGTGTTTTCAAAAAAGCTTGCCAGGGATCTTCTGTGAGCTGTTTTTTGCCGAGAGATACTTTGCTTTCTTCACTGTCAATTTTGAGTATTTTTACTTGGATTTCCTCGCCTTTTTGAACCAAATCTTTGGGCCTATCATTTCTTTTCCAGGATAAATCATTGATATGCAATAAACCTTTTACTCCGTCAATTTCAATAAAAACACCGTATTCGGTAATACCCTTAACTTCACCAATGACAATGTCATCCTGCTTGTATTTGCCCAAAAATTCTTGCCATTTTTGCTGCCTGCGATCATCCAATAGCTGTTTGTGGGACAAAACTCCCGATTTCCTTCGGCTATCTAATTGCAACACCTTAAATTCGAGAGATTTTCCTAAAATATCCGATGCGTCTCTGATACGAATATTGCCCAGTTGACTACCTGGTAAAAAGAAATTTAATCCAGAGACATCGACTAGATACCCTTTGTTTACCAATTTGGTGATTTTGCCCATTACAATCATATTGACAAGGTCTTCTTCTGCGCTCAGCCGATCCCAGGCAATCTGCCGATTCGCTTCGCGGATGGACAACACAGCTTGTTCAGTGGGAGATTCAGGACGAATAATGACCGCATTGTATTGATCATTCACCTCCACTTCAGCATCCACATCCGTGCGAGCTACTTTTCCTTCACTCTTCTGACCATAATTCAGATAAATAAATTCTTGATCTACTTGTACCACAGTTCCGGTTACGACTTTGCCCCGAAAAACAGGTTCTTCACTAAAAACTCTGTCAAATTTGAGCAAATCTTCCATATCCAGATCATTGCTTTCTTCTTCGGAAAGTTGATCCATAGAAAGCTGATTCTGGGAATCATGCGGTATATTGTCATTATTTTTTTGCTGATTGTGCGGATCAAGATACTTATCTTCTTGATCTAAAGTGTTGTGTTGAGTGGAATTAGAGTCTGGTCTCACAGAAAATACCTTTTGTATACTAAGATTTTTATTTTTTTGGTAGGTTGTTCCATAAAATGAATGTTTAGCTGATATGTCAACTATTTCATGGTTAGCCCAAGCATAAGACTTTTTTTTTGTGATTTTTTTTATATTTTATTTGATTTCGCGAATTCTAAAAATGTGATCTAAAAAAACTTGGATGACTTGTTCTATGGACATATCATCGCTTTGTATATACACTGCGTCCTGGGCCCTTTGCAGCGGAGCAACCGCACGGTTTTGATCCTGAGAATCCCGATGTCGCATATCTTTGGTAATTTGTGCCAAACAAATATTTTTTTCTCCATAATCCAAATTGTTTTGCAACTCCTGATAACGTCGCATTGCCCGCAACTCTGGAGATGCGTCCAAATAAAACTTAAATGGCGTATCAGGGAAAACCACGGTTCCAATATCACGACCATCAATGACTATATCATTGTTGCTTGCAAATTTTCTTATTAAGCCATTGGCCATTTCCCGATAGGGCCCATGATTGGCGATTTTATTAATATCTCTTGTAACCTGTTCACTGCGCAAAAGCGAAGAAACATCTTCTCCAAAATAAAAAATTTTTCTATCTTTGTTTGTAAAATTCAACTCAATGCCCGGCAATTTTTTTTTAAATAATTCTAAATAATCTTTTTCAGTAGACACATCGTGTAGTTCTCTTTGCACTATCAATGTCATCAAGCGATAAACTGCGCCAGAATCAAAATATACTATTTCCAGGGCTTGTGCAATACCTTTTGCAACAGTAGATTTTCCGGACCCCGCAGGTCCATCGATTGCTATCACCATACCCATTATCCTTTTACAATCTGTTTTATTAAATCAAAAAAATCCGGAAAAGAAGTATTTATCCAGGACGCATCATCGATTTCCACGCCTTCTCTACTCGCCAGACCCAAAATAGTAAAAGCCATTGCTATCCTGTGATCACTATGACTTTTAATATAACTGCGTCCAGTTACATTTTTTTGGCCATGGACTCGAAAACCATCTTGCCATTGATCCACGGTAACACCGCAAGATTGCAAGTTTTCACAAATAGCTTGGATCCGGTCCGATTCCTTATAGCGCAATTCTTCGACACCCAAAAATTCTGTCTCTCCATCAGCAAACGCCGCAGCCACTGCTAAAATCGGTACTTCATCAATAATATTGGGAATAATACTGCCAGAAAATTTTGTGCCTTGCAATTGCGCATATTTTATGTCAATGTCTCCTATCGGTTCTCCTTTGTCCTGGTTTGCTAATACTTCTATTTTGCCTCCCATTTGTTTCAATGCTTCCAATATACCAGCACGTGACGGATTTAATCCAACATTCATTAATTGAATTTGCGAATTGGGAATTATGGATGCCAAAACAATAAAAAAAGCTGCCGAAGATATATCGCCTGGAACCCGGTACTGGTCCATTTGCCATTGGTAAGGCGGCTTTATGTGATAATAATGCGCGAAAGATGTATCTATCTGATCTTTATTGCCCAACCATTCCTTTGACTGAAGTGAGGTTTCAGGAAAATCTTTGCCATTTTTTCTGATGCATTCTATTTCTAAATAGTCCAAAAACCTTTCTGTGTGATCTCTGGAAGGCATAGGTTCAATATATTCCAGCTCCACTTGAGAAACCATTGCCGCAAAAATCATAGAAGATTTTATCTGAGCAGAAGCAATATGAGAAATCCATTTCATAGAATCCAATTGACGCCCCTCAATGCGCAATGGACCCGTGCCCTGCTGTGATGTTCGAACATGGGCCCCAAATTGCTCCAAAGGATGCGCGATTCTTTGCATTGGCCGCTGCATTAATGAGCTATCACCGGTCAAAATCGCCTTTACGCCCGATGAACCAGCCAAAACTCCACTCAGTAACCGGATAGCTGTGCCGGAATTGCCCATATCCAATATGCCAAAATCTTTGGCCGGCAGTTTTACTCCTATGCCTTTTATGATCAATTGCTTCTTATCTACTTTGCATTCTGCTCCCATTTGCGAA
>CAZCVM010000009.1:9992-22643 GCA_964501965.1 uncultured Leptospiraceae bacterium
ATGTATATGATGCATTATATCCTGGGCTGTCAAAATATTATTTACACATACCTTTTTTTGCTGCAATGCAGCAAAAAGTACAGCGCGATGTGAGATGGATTTATCACCTGGAACTTCTATTGAGCCGCGAACTTGAGAAACTGGATTAATCTTCATATTAAGAAACCTTTTTATTCATGCTCTTTCGGGGGTATCATTAAATTGCGCAATTGCTCACTTCTTTGTAAATAATCAAAAATTTGTGCCGGGTTCTCCTGTTGTAACAATCTCAAAAATTCATTCAATTCCATTTGATACTTTTGCAATATTTGCACAATAGCGTTTTTATTTTCCAAAAATATATCCTGCCACATAAAAGGAGAGCTTGCAGCAATACGCGTAAAATCTACCAAGCCTCCGCCAAACCATTTTTTTTGTTCCTGAAACAATGACTCTTTCATCCGCTCATGATTGCCCAAAAAATTCATTAGTGTCATAGACAATAAATGCGGCAAATGGCTTGTGCAGGCAACAATTTCATCATGATAATGGGGCTCCACTTCGCTAATCACTCCACCCAATTCCTGCCAAAAAGCGGCAATTTTCATTCCTGGTGTAGCTTTACTTTCCGGCAATCTGTCATGATCATTACTTTTATTTTCACCATCTTTTTGACCACACAAAAAAATTGTGGCATCCATATACAAATCAGATCTGGCATGCCAGACTCCGCTTCGTTCCTTGCCAGCCATCGGGTGCGCGCCGACAAAACGATACCCTTCTTTTTTGGACCATGCTAGATCACAAATATCTCCTTTGGTGGAACCAACATCAGTTATGGTCAATGACAAACTACATGCGTCACTATGGGCATCCAGATGATTTAGCAATGTCCCCAATTTGTTTTTGATTTGCAAAACTGGCGCAGCCAATACAACGACATCAAGCTGGTCAAGAATTTTATTTTTAGTTAATTGATCCTCCTGCCAATAATGATCAATATAACCTTTGGATTTCGCGTATTCCAAAGTTGACCTGTCAATATCCATACCCCAAATAGTATATTTGGAATGATTTTGTTTCAATGTTCGGGCAATACTGCCGCCAAGCAGGCCGAAACCAATAATTCCAATATTGCGCAAATAATCCTCCTGTCAATATGTCCTAATTGGACGCCATTAATAGATCAATCCTTTTGGATACGAACCCAATACACGTAAATTCAATGTTTTGCTGCGCAATTCTTCAAGCAAATCCAATACAGAAGTATCAGTGCAATGCCCGCTAAAATCTATAAAAAAATTGTATTCCCAAAGTTGTTTTTTAGTTGGTCTGGATTCAATTTTGGTCATATTGATTTTGTATCTGTAAAAAGGCTCAATGAGTTCATACAATGCCCCGGGTTTATCCTTGATAGCGCAAACAATGGATGTTTTGTCATTTTGAGAGGGCGAATTTTGGTCTTTACCAATAACCAAAAATCTGGTAACATTGTCTGGATAATCTTGTATATTGTGCGCCAAAATTTTTAAATTGTACAATTCTGCTGCAATATCAGATGCAATAGCAGCACTGCGCAGTTCTTGACGCGCCAATATTGCGGCTTTGGCGTTGGAAGATGTTTCTACCAATTCTACTTTGGGCAAATTGTCCATGATCCAATGTTTACACTGCCCCAAACTTTGGCTATGACCAAAGATTTGTTGGATATTTGTCCGAGAATCCTCCAAACTCAAAAGACAATGAGATATTTGCAGAAACAATTCTGAATAAATAATTACATTCGCATTCAAAAATTCATCCAACGTGTGGGTCACCATTCCTTCATTGGAATTTTCAATCGGCACAATTCCATAGGTGTATTTGCCGGTTTCCACTTTAGCAAATATTTCAGGGATAGAACTTTCAGGTACTAAGCGAATGGAATTTCCAAATTTTTTTTTGGCTGCCAAATGGGTAAAAGTAGCCTCAGGGCCCAAATATGCCACACTTAAGTTTCCCTCCAGAGAAATAGAACCTGACATAATTTCACGAAAAACGGACAACAAAGATTCGGTTGAAAAAGGGCCCTGGTTTATTTGGCTGATTTTCTCATATACTTTTTGTTCGCGCACTGGACGATAAATAGGACTTTCCTGAGCTTCTTTGTGTTTACCAATATTGAGAACGATTTTGGCGCGATCATTGATCAAACCAATGAGCTTCTTATCCAAAGAATCAATTTCAGAGCGCATTTTTTCCAACTCTGGATTATCAAAATTTTCTCGTTGTGTATCCATCAAGCCATGCTCTCAATCTATTCCATTCAAAACTTCAAAATTCATGTCTTTAATTTCTTTCAACTTGGGCATATCAGCAATGGAATTCAAACCAAAGTATTTCAAAAAAGCTCCGGTTGTACCATAAGCCATAGGTCGGCCCGGCAATTCCAATCGTTGCAATGGCTTGACCAATCCTTTCTGCATCAAGCCGCCTATATGCTGTCTTGACGCACTGCCCCGCAATTCATCTATTCCAGCCGCATGAATAGGCTGTTTGTAAGCGATGATAGCCAATACTTCCAACGCACTTTTGCTCAATTTGTCTTTTTTCTTTTCGGAAAAAACAGCACGCAAATGTGCGGCCAATTTTGGATTCGTTGTCATTTGATAGCCGCCGGCAATTTCTACAATAAGCAAGCCGCCATCTTTTTCTACATAGTCATCCATCAGTGAATCAATGACTATTTTTGCCTGAGTCCGGTCCAGTTCACTATTTCTAAGAAAAAAATTAAGACCCAAAGGCTCATGCGCAATAAATAAATAACTCTCAAACAATGCTTTGTTGAAATCTAAATCCATAATCAATAAATAATCGCAATTTTTTCGGTTGAATTAAATGGTTCCGGCAAACCCAGAATATTATATTTGCTAGGAAACATCATCCATTCAAATTTATTTACGAGAAGAATTTTGGGATAGCTGTTTTTACACAACTAAAAAATTATGTGGGGTCAATGTTTTTTTGAAAAATACGTATTTCACCAAATAACTGATGCTGCCGGATTGCTATGTCCCGTTGCCGGACCAATTCCAAAACAGCCAAAAAAGTGGTTACCAGCTCAATCTTTGTGGGTTTGTTCAAAAAAAGTTCCGAAAAAACAAAACTTTGCTGTTTATTTAGCTTATCTCTGATAAAGGACATGCTTTCTTCAACTGTGATTTCGTCTACTTCTATAGCTTGGGTCAAAGGAACATTATATGATTCGGCAATTTTGGCAAAAGCTGATATCAACTCTAAAAGAGAAACCTCCTGCCATTGGCCATTTTCCTCAAAATCAAACACAAATTGTTCGTTTGGTCGGGCAAAAAACTCCTCTGTGTTTTGTGCCAGATGTTCCAATTTATAAGCAGCATCCTGGTATTTTTTGTATTCCAACAACTGCTGCACCAATTCAGGCGGTAAAGGCGGATCATAGTCATCAGCTATTTCATTGTCAATCGGCAAAAGAATTTGTGATTTGTAATGAAGCAATGTGGTTGCCATTAATACAAAATCCGACGCAATATTCACATCCAAACTTTTTAGCATGTTAATATAGGAAATGTATTCTGCGGTTATTTCAGACAAAGATATCTGAGTGATATCCAATTTGGATTTTTTTATTAGACTCCACAAAAGATCCAAAGGACCTTCGAATGTTGCGAGCTTTATTTGAAATGGCTTTGACTCTTCCATGCGGATTGTCCCGATTATTACCTTTAGATTGCTTACTAAATGTATTATCGAACAACCCTTTTCGTTTGTCCATATAATTTTAAAAAATAAATATCCCTGGCTTTTAAGGGATATTTATTTTGAGTCAAAGTGAGTCAATATGTTATTGTTATTTTTTTGGGCTATCCTGATTTTTATCAGAGCTTTTTTCCCTTTTCACTGGTTCCCGATATTCTGTCAGCTCAATCATTGCCATCTTACTCGAATCGCTTTTACGAGCAGGCAAATTTATAATCCGCGTATACCCACCATTTCGTTGTTGGTATCGAACAGCAATATCATCAAACAGTTTAGCAGCAATATCGCGATCTTTTATTTTTTTTAATATCTCTCTTTTATGATGCAATGCTGCCTCTGGTTGCGGAGCTTGACTAATTTTTTTCGCACGGGTAATCATTTTCTCTGAATAGACTTGCAACACTTTGATTTTTGCTTTTGTAGACACAATTCTTTCATGCTTCAATAAAGACGTAATCATATTTTGCAGCATTGCTTTACGATGAGCATGGGTTCTACCCAATTGTTTTACTTTATTCAACTTTCTCATATTATTTACTCTTTCATTCCCAGGGTAAGATTTTCTTTATTCAATTGTTCTTTAATTTCTTCTAGTGTTTTTTCGGAATAATGTCTTGCTTTGCGGATTTCTTCTTCTGTTCTTCTCACCAGGTCTTTCAATTGAAATACATCCATGCTTTTTACACAATGGTATGTACGAACAGAAAACTCCAATTCTTCAATTGGTTTGGACAGCAATAGCCGCATACGTTCTTCGTCTTCATCAATTTCTTCTTGTTCTGTTTCAAAATCCTCTTCAAAATTGATAAAAATGGTCATGTGGTCCTTAATTATCTTTGCAGCCTGTGCCAAAGCATCATCCGGTTTGATAGCACCATTCGTCCATAGTTCTATTACCAATTTATCATAATCCGTTCTCTGACCAACCCTGGTATTTTCGATTTTAAAATTCACTTTTTCAACCGGAGAGAACGTCGCATCAATGGGAATAACTCCCAAAGTTTCAGAATGATTGCCCAAAACATCTGCTTGCAAATATCCGCGTCCATAATCAACCTGCAAATTGATGTCCAATTCCCCTTCTTCATTGAGATTGGCAACAACCAAATCTTTGTTTTGTACTTCTATGTCTGGATCATCAAATAAATCTACAGCTTTGACAACCATTGGGCCCTTAAAGATTTTATGAAAAACTCGCCCCTCTTCTTTTTTGTATTTGAGTTGTACTTTTTTAAGATTCAATATAATGCGAGTTACATCTTCTTGGATTCCCTGAATGGTAGCAAATTCATGTGATATTCCTTCGATTTTGATTGCTGTAATTGCAGCACCCTCGATGGAAGTCATTAATGTTCTGCGTAGCGCATTTCCCAAAGTTACGCCATAACCTTTTTCAAAAGGTTCAATAATAAACATACCATATTTTTCATCCACTTCACCGTGCTGAAAAACAATTCGCTTTGGTCTTTGGAAACCTTTCAATAGACCCGTACTTGCCATTCTTTTCCTCCTTTTTTTGTTATTTCTAAATAGCTATTAAACTCGCCTGCGCTTAGGAGGACGGCATCCGTTATGAGGAATTGGGGTCACATCTTTAATAAACTTAATAGCTAAACCTGCTTGCTGAATAGACCGAATAGCACTTTCCCTGCCTATCCCAGGTCCTTTTACTAAAACATCCACTTCTTGCATACCATTTTCTAAAGCTGTGTCTGCCGCTGTTTTAGCGGCCAATTGAGCTGCAAAAGGCGTGGACTTTCTGGATCCTTTAAAATTCATTGCGCCTGCGGAACTCCAAGCTACCACATTTCCTTTCGGATCTGTAATGGAAATAATTGTATTGTTAAAAGTAGCTTTAATGTGAACCACACCTCTAGGAATACTTTTTTTTACTTTTTTCTTTTCTTTTTTTGCCATATTAAAAAACTCTCACTTGTTCAAATGTAATATTGCTATTTCTTTTTATTCGGAACAGTTCGTTTGTGCCCTTTTCGCGTCCTAGCATTCGTTTTAGTTCTTTGACCACGCACTGGAAGACCCCGTCTATGCCGCAAACCACGGTAACAGCCAATTTCCATTAACCGTTTTATACTCATAGTCACTTCAGTCCGCAGATCGCCCTCTACCCGATAATCATTTTCAATGATTTTTCTTAAAACAGAGATATCATTTTCGGTAAGCTCATGTACCCTTTTTGTGCCGTCAATTTCACCAGCGGCAAGAATTTTCTTGGCTGAAGAAGGCCCAATGCCAAAAATATATGTAAGAGCTATTTCCAGTCTTTTGTTGTTTGGTAAATCTATTCCAGCTATGCGTGCCATCTAAACTATCCTTAATCGTATTAATCTTTTTTTCATTGTTAAATTCTTTGTATTCTATGCCTTGTTTGAGTAAATTTCTATCAAATACTTATTTCAAATAATATTTGATTTATATTATTTTTGTCGCTGTTTATGTCTGGGGTTTTTGCAAATTACTCGCACTACCCCATTTCGTTTGATAACACGACAATCTTTGCAAATCTTTTTTACAGAAACTCGAATCTTCATTTCATTGCCTCTTACTTCTTTATCCTATAACCATAAATAATTTTAATAATTCATTAAAAATCAACGTCATGGCTTTTGCACCTGTGCTGATTAGTTGAATTTTCTTTTAGATATTTCTTAAGTTTTTCGTTTATTTATATTAGAATTTATATTTAAACAATTGCGCTTTATTTTTACTATCTCGCCATTTGTATTTACATTTGTAGTCAATTGGATTAAAGTGAGCTATTATTTTTCCCGATATACAATCCGTCCTCTTGATAGGTCATACGGCGATAGTTCTACAGTAACTTTATCACCAGGCAATATTCGGATATAATGCATTCGCATTTTCCCGGATATATGCGCCAATATGGTATGCCCATTTTCCAATTGAACATTGAACATTGCATTCGGTAATGGCTCTTTTACAATACCCTCTACTTTAATGGCTTCTTCTTTTCCAGCCATGCTTTACCTATTTCTCCCTTTTATTCTTTTGTCCTTTGATCTTATTACATGGCCCTTTGTCAAGGTATTTAATTTCTGCCTTTAATTTTGCTTTTTTTCATAAAACCTTCATAATGCCGCATCATCATTTGCGATTCAATTTGCTTCAATGTATCCAACGCGACACCTACGATGATCAACATAGATGTACCGCCAAATAAATAGGCCATTGTTGTGGGTACTTCTTCCGGCCAAATTCGGATAATAATGTCTGGAACAATCGCTATCGCAGCCAGAAAAATACCGCCACTCAGAGTAATCCTGTTGAGCAGCCATTCTAAATATTCGGCTGTATTTTTACCTGGACGAATACCTGGTATAAACCCGCCATTTTTCTTAATCGTTTCCGCTAAATCCTTTGGATTGAATTGAATAGCTGTGTAAAAATATGCAAAAAATATAACCATAAAAACATACGCTATAATATAGGGTATTTGCCCTGGAGATAGATAGTATTGTATTTTGTCAAAAAAAGCATATTCTTGACTAAACATCTGAGACATTTGCATGGGGAACAATATCAATGATGTTGCAAAAATAATCGGCATTACGCCTGTAGCATTCACTTTTAATGGAATATGCTGATTTCGCATTTGAACCAATCTACGGCCTGATATCATCTTACCGTATTGGACGGGTATTTTTCGAGTTCCCAAGGTAAGCAAAATAGAAGCAGCTACCACCACAAAAAATAGAAATAACAGTATCAGTCCCAAAATTGGATCTGAATGAGTTTGAATACGCTCCACTGTCTGCAGTACTCCTGAAGGAAACTCGACAATAATACCAGCAAATATTAACAACGAAATACCATTTCCAATACCATATTCGGTAATTTGTTCACCCAGCCATACCAATATCATTGTGCCTGTGGTGAGAATGATGATGGCGATAATAACAAAAGATACACTGGAAGCAGGGTCCACAATGGGAGCAAAGCCCCGAGGTGCTTGCACACTTTTCATCCATGATGTCATTGCAAAGCCTTGTATCGCAGTAATGAGAACTGTACCGTACCGGGTATACTGATTGATTTTTTTGCGTCCTTCGTTTCCTTCTTTAGAAAGTCTTTCAAAATGAGGAATTACAACTGTCAGCAATTGCATGATAATCGATGAAGATATATACGGCATAATTCCCAGTGCAAACACAGTAAACCGCTTAAAAGCACCCCCTGCAAATAGGTTTACCAAATCCAAAAGACCCCTGCCTGATTGTTGAGACATTGCGTCAAAATAGGCCTTTAAGGATTCGACATTAATACCTGGTATAGGAATATACGCACCAAAGCGATATATAATCAATATACCTGCTGTAATCAATATCTTTTTTCGTAGTTCTGGAATTTTGAATATACTAACAAGTGTTCCCACAAAGGCTCCTCTTTTGCTAAAAAATTGCTAAAAAAATATCTTATTCGATGATCCGTGCCATTAATTTATTAAGCTTTTTTTCTTTACGTGGCTTTTTATCGATTTTTTCTTTTTTCAATCCTTTAGTAAGTTTTTTTTCGATTTCAATTTCTACGACTTTGCCGCCAGCTTCCTCAATACTTTGCTTAGCACCGGCACTAATTTTATTTATTTCAAATTCTATGGCTTTTCCCATTTTTGCTTTACCAACAAATTTGATAGGAAGTTTTTTATTTTTCAGTAAGCCTTGTTTCATTAAAAAGTCTTTATCCACTTTTGCAGGTAAGTCCTTTATCTGAACAATATCGTTTAATGATATTAAATTGAATTTGGTTGCAAATATATTCACAAAACCACGTTTTGGAATCCTTCGTTGCAGCGGCATTTGTCCGCCTTCAAATCCAATTTTTACTCCGCCACCGCTACGCGAATTTTGTCCTTTTTGACCTCGACCGCAAGTTTTACCAAGTCCAGACCCCTGACCACGTCCTACGCGTTTTCTAGTTTGCACCGCGCCTTTTTGTGGAGATATATTTAAGGAGGCATCGTAATCTTTCAATGTACGCCGTTGCCGACCTGTCTTTTTAGTGTCACCTGCGATTGCTTCAGATTGAATTTGTTCATCTGTCGCATTGTCTTTTTTCTTAAATACTGCCATAGCAAATATCTTCCTTTTTTCTATATCAATTATAGATCATCCATCATAAAACGCTGGATACGCCCCATTTATGATGATTTTGTAAAATCTATTTAATTAGGTCTACCTTTATCAGGTGCTCTAATGATTTTAGCATACCATAAACACTATTATTTAACTTATGATGTCTTATTGATCCTGTTTTTCGTAAACCCAACGCCCGCGCAGTTTTTCTTTGCTTCGGGGTACTACCAATGACACTTCTTGCCAATGTCACGGCAATTTCTGTGCCTTCTTTTCCTTTGATATCTTTCAATTTGATAGCTTTTAAGCTGACTGATTCTAAAGATTGCATTTTTTTTTCCTAATATAATTGTTTTATAAAAATGAGACTAATGCCTCGCTCAATTATCACCTTTGTTTTCTGAAATTTCTACGCTGTTGGAATTTTCAACATCTTGATTGGTTTCTTCTTGATTGATTTCTTCTTGAGTGGTATTTTCGTCACTCCCATTGGATTCTTCCTTTACCATATCATCAGTCACAATACCATCATCTTGGCTGGTTTCGTCTGCTTGAACCGCAGGCTCTTCTTGGCCCCAGAGTTTGTATATAGAAATATCTCGCATTTTAGCAACTTGCACATGATTGCGCAATTGCTGTAAACCATTGTAAGCGGCCTTGACCACATTTATTTGATTGCGAGACCCATGCACTTTTGTTAAAATATCTTTAATACCGGCAATCTCTACTATACTACGGACAGCATCGCCAGCCTTGATTCCTGTACCAGGATATGCTGGTCTCAAAACAACCTTTGAAGTTTTATATCTGCCAATAATTTCATGTGGAATAGTATTCTTTTTAATTTCTATTTTTATTAATGCTTTTTTTGCGTTTTCTACGCTTTTTCGAATAGCATCAGGCACTTCATTGGCTTTACCAAAGCCTACACCAACATGTCCATGATTATCTCCCACAACAGCCAAAGCGTTAAAAGAAAACCTGCGACCACCTTTTACGACCTTTGCCACACGGTTGATCTTAATTATTTTTTCAGTTAACTCCATATCATTTGAGTCAACGAATTTATTTCTTGGTATTTCCAATGCATTTCTCCTAATTCTGGTTATGAATGTAAATCTTCATTATAACATTATATGATAACAATCTATGATAACTATATATGGTATCTATAGAATAGTAGCATTTTATTTCTTTGTCGTTCAAAAATTTAATCCGCCCTCGCGTGCCGCATCAGCAAAGGCTTTGACTTTACCATGATATAAATTTCCAGCACGGTCAAAAACAACATCTTTGATATCTTTTGCCAATGATCTTTCCGCAATTATTTTGCCAAGTTTTTTCGCATTTTCAATATTTGATCTGTTTTGATCTTTTGTTTTATCGGCAAAATCCTTCTCATTGGTAGCGGCACTCACCAGGGTAACACCTTTTTGATCATCAATAATTTGCGCGTACAAATTTTTGTTTCCTCGAAAAAGGTTCAAACGTATTGTCTTATTGCTGCGTTTGATTTTACTGCGAATTTTTAGCCTGGTTTTTTGCTTACGAATTTTCAATTTTTCTTTGATATCCATTATTTTTTCCCTACCTTACCAGCTTTCATAATAACTCTTTCACCTTTGTAGCGAATACCTTTTCCTTTATAGGGTTCCGGTTTTTTTAACAAACGTATTTCTGCGGCTGTTTGGCCCACTTTTTCTTTATTAGTTCCAGTAACAATGATTTCTGTGGGACTTTTCGCTTCAACTTTGACTTCATCGGATACTTTGTAAAACACATCATGACTAAAACCCAGCTGCAGCATTAAATCATTGCCCTTTTGTTGAGCCCTATATCCAACTCCTTTGATTTCCAGGGTAATAGTAAAACCTGTACTTGTTCCTACTACCGCATTGTTGGCCAAAGCCCGAACTAGTCCATGCAAAGCACGCATTTTTCGTACATTTTTCTTATGAATGTGTTTATCTATATACGCCTGATCCAAGGAAAAACTCAGCATACTATTTTCCAAATTCGCGCTGATACCACGATACAATGGACTTTGTTCTTTGCCTTTTGGGCCTTCAACTAAAATTTGTCCATCTTTTATTTCTACTTTTACATTGTCGGGTATGACAATTGCCCTATTTCCTACTCGTGACATTTTGTTTCTCCTGTCCGCTTTTACCAAACATGCGCGATTATTTCGCCGCCAATATTTTGTTTTTTTGCATCTTTACCGGTCATTATGCCTTTTGATGTGGATATGATTGCAATACCAATATTGTTCAAAACTGGCTTTATATCCTCCGCTTTTTGATAGATTCTACGACCTGGCTTTGATATGCGCTTTATACCTTCAATAACTGGTTGATTTGTTTCACTATATTTGAGATAAATGCGCATTGTTTTCTTATTTCCAGTTTCAAAAACTTTGTATCCCCGTATATATCCTTGATCTTTCAGTATTTCTACGATATGCATTTTTAAATTGGAATTTGCAACATCCACTCTGTTGTGATTTGCATGAATTGCATTGCGAATTCTTGTTAGCAAATCTGCTATGGGGTCACTCATGCTCATTATTTTTTCCTTTTTTCATTTCCTATAAATTTGTGTTTTATCATTATTTGAAACATTCGTTGCTTCATTAGTTTTATCAATGGTTGCTTCTATAATTACCTTAATGGCCTATATAATTATTTCTTTCAGGCAAAACTGCAATATTCATACTTAAATAAAATATTATCAAGACATATTGCACTATCCATTACCATGAAGACTTTGTAACTCCTGGAATCAATCCTTCTGACGCCAAACGGCGAAAACAAATCCGACACATATCAAATCGCCTCATATAGCCCCTCGGTCTACCACATATCCGACAGCGGTTGTTGTACTGTGTACTAAACTTTCTTTTTCGTTGATTTTTAATAATCATTGATTTTTTTGCCATAAATTATCCTGCGCCTTAAAACATTAATATTATTTTTTCACTAATCTTTAATTTTATCTCGAAATGGAAAATTGAATTCTTTTAATAAAGCATAAGCTTCTTGTTTTGTTTTTGCGGTGGTACTGACGGAAACATTGAGCCCCTGAACAATGTCCACTTTATCAAATTCAATTTCAGGGAAAATAATTTGTTCCTTAATGGAAAAATTGTAATTCCCTTGACGGTCAAAAGATTTTACACTTAAACCATTAAAGTCACGTACTCTAGGAATAGCAAAGTTCAAAACCCTATCTAAAAATTCATACATTTTTGCACCGCGCAAGGTCACCATAGTACCCACAATCATACCTTCTCGCAACTTAAATCCTGCGATAGATTTTTTTGCTTTTGTAGTTACAGGCTTCTGACCGGCTATCAATGTTAATTCATTAATGGCTGTTTCCAGGGCCTTCGCATTGGAATGCGCTTCACCCATCCCAATGTTGAGAACCACTTTTTCAATTTTGGGCACTTGCATCACTGATTTATACGCAAAATCAGAAAAAAGTTTAGGTTTTATTCTGTTGTGATAATCTTCTTTCAATCTAGCTGCCATTTTTTTCCCACAATTCCATAGTATTACAAATTTCTTAGCTCTCATTGTAGAGCAATTATTGTTTTATTTATTAATTGTTTAATCAATTTTTCTTGTTTGGTTATTTGATTCCCGAACAATTCTTTGCTTTTTGCCCTTTGTTTCATCCAGCAAATATCCGATTCGTTTACCTTTTTTTGCTTTGTCATCATAATACATAACATTCGAAATATGCAACGGAGTTTCAATTTGCATCACTCCGCCCTTAGGGTTTT
>CAZCVM010000009.1:22653-26172 GCA_964501965.1 uncultured Leptospiraceae bacterium
GCCGGATAAACTTTTTGCGTTGGTTGATACCTTCGACAACAATACGTTCTTTTTTTCTATCCACAAAAAGAACTTTCCCTTTTTTGCCTTTTTCTTTTCCAGCAACAACAATAACGATATCATCGCGCTTGATTCTAATTCTCTTATTTAAGTTGTTTGATTTGTTCATTATTTTCTTCCTTCACACGACTTTCCACGAATTACACGACTTCCGGTGCCAATGAAATAATTTTCATAAATTTTTTATCTCGCAGCTCTCTGGCTACGGGTCCAAAAATACGTGTACCACGGGGATTTCCCTGATTGTCCACAATGGCCACTGCGTTATTATCAAAGCGAACATAAGAACCATCCGCACGACGATAGGCTTTCTTGGTTCTTACAACTACTGCTCTTAACACAGCTTTACCATGTACCTTTTTTCCCTGATTGTCTTTCAAACCATAAGAAGGAATGGAATCTTTAACTGCTACAACTATAATGTCACCCAACCCAGCATATCTACGATTAGTGCCGCCCAAAATTTTAATGCATTGCACTTTTTTTACACCACTATTATCTGCTACATTCAGAAAAGTTTCCACTTGTATCATGACTTATCTCCGCTTCTATTTGATTATTTTGCTTGTTCCAAAATGGATTTCAAGCGATATCGCTTGGTACGTGACAATGGCCTCGTTTGAACGACAAGCACTTTGTCTCCATCATTGCATTCATTTTTTTCATCATGAACATGTATTTTTTTGCTTTTCGTTATCGTCTTTTTAAATAGCGGGTGATTCTGACGTGTTTCTGTTTTTACAACGATAGTTTTATTCATTTTAGTAGAAACCACTACACCGGTTAAAAAACGCAAATTATTATTGTTTGTCAAATTTTCATTCATATTTAATACCAATTTTTCAATATTTATACATTCTTTTCTATTTTTTGATTTCCGTAAACCTTTGGCTTTGAATCGTTTTAATCCTGGCAATTTTTTTACGAATGCTTTTGCTTTTTTTCACATTCGTCACGTGACCGGTAACAATTTGAAATCTATGATCCAATAAATCAGTTTTGGATTGAGACAATTGCTGCAACAATTCTTCTTGAGTCAATTCTCTAAGTTTTTTTATTTCTTTCCCCATAATTAATCCTTTACTTAACTGCGACGAGTGTACCGTATATCTCAACTACGCATTTTCTAATCACGCAAATCACAATATATCTTAATAATCCCGGGCTATTATCCTGGTCCTTAGCGGCAATTTATACATAGCTCTGGTCAATGCCTTCTTGGCCAATGCCTCATCCACACCAGCTATTTCAAAAAGAACTTTTCCGCTTTTAGTTTTATTTACCCAATATTCTGGTGATCCTTTGCCTTTACCCATTCTAGTTTCTGCGGGTTTTTTGGTATAAGGAAAGTCCGGAAATATCCGAATCCATATTTTGCCGCCACGTTTTACGGTCCGAGTTATCGCAATACGCGCTGCTTCTATTTGACGAGCGGTAATCAATCCTTGACTTGTCGCTTGTATACCATATTCACCAAAGCTTACCATATTTCCATTGCCGGCAACGCCCTTCATGCGTCCTCTTTGCTTTTTGCGGTATTTTACTTTTTTGGGAGATAACATTTTTCTATCCTATACTAATGTTTACTTCTTTATATTATTGTTAGCAAATTTTAAAATATTCTCAATCTATTCTCAAATACGGCATTGCATTGCAAAAGCAATTATCTGGTTCGCCGCTTAACTGTATATTTATCTTCTTCCTCAGTTTGGCCATCTTTGTTCAACACTAAGCCATTGTAGACCCACACCTTGATACCAATGGTACCATAAGTAGTAAAGGCGGTCGCAACACCATAATCAATATTCGCCCTTAACGTATGCAATGGTATCTGCCCTTCTTTGTATGATTCTTTCCGGGCCATTTCCGCGCCATTCAATCTACCACTTATCAATATCTTTACACCTTGCGCACCACCCCGCATTGTTGCGGCTAAAGCTTGTTTCATTGCGCGGCGAAAAGGCAATCTTCCTTCTATCTGAGAAGCCAAATTTTCAGCTATCAATTTTGCGCGAATATCTGCTTTTGTTTCCTGCTCAATATTTACATAAATATTTTTATCAAATTTTTGATGAAGCTCTGCCTTTAGCTTATTGATATCTTTACCGTCTTTACCAATAACTTGTCCCGGGCGCGATGTACGAATAATTACATTTGCCCGATCTGGATATCTTTCTATCCGAATTTCTGAAATACCAATTCCTTTAAGCCTTTTTTCAATATAACTGCGTATAGCTATATCTGAATGAAGCATATCTGAATATTTTTGTTTACCAAAATACCAAGTCGACGGCCAGGCTTTATTTATTTTCAATCGTAATCCAACTGGATGAACTTTTTGGCCCATTATTTACTCCTAATTATTGATTGCTATTAATCATCCGATAAAATGACTGTAATGTGACTATTGCGTTTTCTAATACGTGACGCTCGCCCCCTAGCTCTGGGACGAAACCGTTTCATTACCGGTGCTTCATCCACTACAAGCTTTTTCAAAAATAAATCCGATTCATTTATATCTGGATTTTTAATTTTTGCGTTTGCGGCTGCTGACATAACAGTTTTGTACAAAATGCCAGCTCCGGCTTTTGGTATGGCACGCAGCAAATCTATTGCGTCAGGAAACTCCATTCCGCGTATTTCATTTGCCACCAATCTTATCTTTGTGGCAGACATATTTATATATTTTGTAACTGCTTTTGATTCCATAGTTTATCTCTATTCGATATTTTCCAAAAAATTTTTAATTTCAAAATGTTTTAATTTATTAACTTTAAAACTTCTTGCATTCAATTCTTATTCAAATGTATTTAAATTAAATATATGTTTCTAAATTTGTTAATTATCTTATATCATTTATTTAGTTTTACTATTTTCGTTTTGCTTGTTTTTCCGTTTTGGAAGTGTGACCTCTATAAGTTCTTGAAGGGGCAAATTCTCCCATTTTATGACCAACCATATTTTCATTCACAAACACTGGTACAAACTTTTGCCCATTATGGACTAAAAAAGTGTGTCCAATCATTTCAGGAAATATCGTGGACCGGCGTGACCAAGTTTTGACAGCAACTTTTTTTTCAGTGCCTTCATTTAACTTTTCAACCTTTTTGTACAAATGTTTATCGATAAACGGTCCTTTTTTTAATGAACGAGCCATAATGTATCCTTTTTCGTTTTATTCTGCTTGCACTATTTTCTGCGTTTAATGATATATTTATTGCTGTATTTATTATTTTTACGAGTCTTATATCCCTTGGTGGGCACTCCCGTAGGCGATACTGGATGACGACCGCCAGAAGTCCTGCCTTCACCACCACCATGAGGGTGATCAACTGGATTCATTACCACACCGCGAACCTTGGGTCTTTTACCCAACCAGCGATTGCGTCCTGCTTTACCGATAGTAACATTCATATGATCCCGATTACCTATTTGCCCAATGGTGGCATAACAAGTAGC
>CAZCVM010000010.1:0-18192 GCA_964501965.1 uncultured Leptospiraceae bacterium
TTTTATCTGATAGTCACAGGATTGACTGGTGACAAGTATCTCCGGTGCTTTTTTCATCGTTTCATTTTGTTTTTTTTTATTAGCTATATTAGCTATGTCAGGTTTCTTGGTGTCCGTATAGGAGCTTTGCGAAGGCATACTTTTTTTTTCCGGCCAGGCAATATCCAAGACATTGCTGACGCAGGGCCACCCTAGACGTTCCGCCAAAAGCATTCCGGTTTGTCCATTATCGCCAGTTCCGCTTTGTCTTCCAATTAGTATTAAATCTTGATGACCAATGTTTTTGACATATTGGGCAAGAAGCAAGGAAATTGCCATAGGATTGAATGGCGGGTTTTCCAAGTTAGTGTTGTCGATACGTACTCCCAAGTCAAAGTCCAACGCGTACAAATGGCGTAAAAAAAATTCAGATTTTTCATCTGCTACAGTCAGACCAGTCAATTCGCAATATTGTTTTTTTGCCTCAGTCAGGATCAATGCCACTTCCAGAGCACTTTCGTCATAACAATTGAATTCATGTTTGGCAAAGGATAGGTCAATATTGTTTTGGCTTTGGTAATTTAGCCAATCTGACTCTGTCACCATGCCAAAATCCGGAATTGTCTTGAAGCAAACAGCGATTTTTATTTTTTTTGCCAAACAATTTTGAGTCATTATCTTGTTTTGATTTCTTTCGCAAATTGTTTATACAATGACTTTTTGGAATTTTTATATTATTTAAAAAGACTGTCAAGCGGATAAATGGTGCCTTTGTTCATAATGCCGTGTGGGTCCAGACCCTGTTTCAATATTTCTAACAATGGGTATGCTGTGCCATGCTCTTCTTTGGTCCATGCTGTTCGATGCTTGCCAATGCCGTGATGATGCACCATAGAGCCGCCCGCTTTCAAAGCTTCTTCCACAATAATGGCATTGATAGGCCGGTGGTATTTATCGATTTCTTCTTCCGGCGCACAATCCACAATATTGTAATCATAAACAAAATACATATTCGTTCCGGTTTGATAACTATGGGATGAATGACCGCCCAGCATTGTAAGATCATCCGCGTGCGGAAATTCAGTTAGAATACGCTGGATAGCGTTTTGATAAATATTGTGGATACATGACCAGTTGCCGGAAACTTCCGTGGTAAAGCCCATATTTTGGTTGTGCCGTATAAAATCACGTTCTGCGGCTACTTTTTCTGGCCCCCAATTCAGATTGGTAAACCAATTTTCAATAATTTTACTGTCTACTTTTTGAATATCTTTGTACTGAAGAACAATGTTTTCCAGACCTTCCCCAGTGGCACGGGCAATATTTTGGGGTCCTTCCGCGACAAAAATCAACACGCATCGATCTCCGGCAAATTGATCAAATCCATGCTGGGAACCATCCTGTGAATCATAAAGTCTGGCCACAGATGGACGATACCCGGCAACCATGATCTCACGCAAAATTTCCAAGCCGGTTTTCATGTTGTTTATGGTATAGCCATAGTACATATTGTGATTGGGGTAATGCCGAAACAATTTGACGGTCACTTCCGTAATGAATGCCAGAGTACCTTCATTGCCAATCAGAATATGGCGGATATCGGGCCCGGCAGCCCGTCGGGGCACATTTTTGATGCGGCAAATGCTGCCATCCGGCAGCACAGCTTCCAGACCAATGACCATGTCTTCAATACCGCCATATAATGTGGACAATTGACCAATGCTGCGGGTAGCAACAAGGCCGCCCATTTGCGCTAGAGGCTTTGATTGGGGGCTATGTCCGGTTGTCAATGTTTTTTCTCTGAGTTTGTTTTCCAGGATTTCCAGGTTTACGCCACATTGTGCAGTGGCGGTCATGTCGTATTCATTGATTTCAATGATTTGGTTCATATCAGACCCGTCCACAACGACCGAGTTTTCAACAATTGTTTCCAATCCGCCTTCAGTGGCAGATCCGCCGGTTCGGGGCACACAATTTATTTTGTGCTTGTGCAAGAAACTTAGTATTTGAGATACTTCGGTGCTATTGCCAGGCTTGACCACTGCAGCCGGAATGGGTAAGACATAAACTCCGCAAATACTTTCGTATTTACGAAAACGGTCATGACTGTATTCTTTGAGTGCTTCCTGATCAGCAATGACTTTGTCCTCATCCAATATTTGTATTAATTCTTGAACAATTTCTTTTTTGGTTAATGTTTTGTTGAATGACATAATAAATCCTTTATGTTTGAAAAATTTTAAATCGAAAAAATAAAAAACAACAGCAAAATCAGCGTACTAAATAACCGCCATCAACTGCCAATATTTGGCCATTTACATAGTCGGACGCGCGGCTGGCCAAAAAAACCATTGCGCCCATAAGATCCTGTGTATTGCCCCAGCGGTTGGCAGGTATATGATCCAATACGCGCTGATTGGATTGCGGATTTTCCCGGGTTTGGCGGGTAATGTCCGTGGCAAAATAGCCGGGTGCTATGCCATTGACCTGGATATTGTATTGTCCCAGTTCGTCGCAATAGGCTTTGGTCAATCCAGCCAAAGCATGTTTGGAGGCCGCGTAAGCAGGAGACATTTGCCCGCCCAAATAAGAAAATAGTGAGCATATATTGATAATTTTTCCGCTTTGCTGGTCAATCAAAATTTTTGCTGCCGCATGACTTAGCTCAAAGGCTGCCGTGACATTGACCGCGATCATGGGATCCCAATCCGCGCGGTCAAACTTCAAAACTGTGTTTAGTTTGCATATTCCAGCATTATTGACCAGTATGTCCAGGCCGCCCAATTGCTGGACACATTGGTCCACAATTTTTTGGGCAACACCTTGACGGGTGATATCAGCTTCCATAAACACGTAACGCGCTCCAGCATTTTCGATCATCTGTTTTGTATCCCCATTGTCTTCCCTAATGCTGGGAACGAAAATATCAGCACCTGCTTTTGCTAAGGCCAGAGCAAAAGCCTGGCCCAGCCCGGTATTGCCGCCTGTGACTATAGCTTTTTTGCCGGATAAATCAAAAAAATCCAGAGAAAATTGATCCAAAGATGGATTTATTGATGACTCTTTTTTTGTCATATTTTACCTCATTTTTTTTCTAAAACAATGATTGTTTTTGTCATGCGCGGCAATATCTTGAAGATTTTTCATGATTTTCGTGCCAGAATCATAAAAGACGCGTTTGAACGCAAAACAGGCTGTTTTTTTTCATTTTCTATAATGCATTCCAAAAAAGCCATGCGTTTGCCGATTTTTATTATTTTCGCGCGCGCTGTTAAGATGCCGTCAAAAATGGGTGCTAAATGTGTATGTCCAATATCCACAGTGGCAATGATTTGTTCTTCTGATACTTTGGATAAAAGAGCATAAGCCATGGCTTCATCTGCCAAGGAGCCGGCAATGCCGCCTTGTAAAACGCCCGCGCCTTGAAAGAAACGCTTTGTCACTGGCATACGCATCTCACATTGGCCATTTTTTGCAGCAATCAAATCAATGGACAATTCATCGATATAGGGGTTGATACCTTTTTGCCTGTTTTGGATTTGAGCAATGTGGTCTTGGTAGCTCATTCGCGGTTCCTTTCAAAAAATATGTTTTTTTTTATTTACATATACAGATAGACATTCATTTTTGTATGACAAAAAAATGTTTCTATTCTAAAAAGCAAGGAAAACAAAATGAATCATACAAAAAAAACAATGCCTATATTTTTGGGGATTTTTAGCTTTATTGTTTTGTCTCTTTTTTCCTGTTCTAGCAATGAAAATGACCAGGCAAAAGGGGAGAATGTAAAACCTGTGAGCGATAAATATGAAAAATATTTTTGCCATGAGTATGCCAAATGCCGGCAAAATTTTCGTCAATTGGCCCAAAAATGGCGCAAACACAACGCGGTTATTGACTCAGTCCGTGTACCCAGCAAAATAGATTCTGATCTTACTATCGATTATTTTTATCTGCCTGCCCAAAAGAAAAAAAGCAAAATAGTTGTCTTTTCTGCCGGTGTTCACGGCATAGAGGGATTTATGGGTAGTTCTGTTTTTTCTTTTTTTGTACAGGAAATATTGCCCCAAATAGACCGCAGTGAGATTGGTTTTTTGTTTTTGCATGGCATAAACCCTTATGGTTTTAAGTTCAAGCGAAGAGTGACAGAAAATAATGTGGATTTGAATCGCAATTCTGATGTGGATCCAAAATTGTTTACCAATAAAAATACGGGTTACAATAATCTTTATGATTTTTTGAACCCAAAAGAAAAAGCTGATTTGTCCTCTTTTGAACATCGATTTTTTTTCGTGAGGTCTGTCTGGCAAATTATTTTTGAAGGCATGTCTTCTTTGCGTCAGGCTATTTTGCAAGGGCAATACGAACATGCAAAAGGTTTGTATTTTGGGGGCAAAGCTTTTGAACCAAGTATTAAAATGACCCAGGTTGTCCTAAAAAAATATTTGAAAGATTACCAGTCCATACTTGGTATTGATTTGCATACCGGATACGGAGAACGGGGGCGGCTGCATCTTTTTTCAAATCCAGTCAAGGACGCAAAAAAGAAAAAAATCATAGAATCATTGTTTTTGGGGTACTCGATTGATTGGGGCGATAGCGCAGATTTTTATACAGTGACGGGCGATTTCTCGGATTTTGTGGGCAAAATTTATCCTGAAAAGTATTATATAGCTATGCCGTTTGAATACGGTACTATGGATAGTCAGACAACATCTGGATCGATAGATTCTATCCACAATATGATATTGGAAAATCAAGGACACCATTTTGGTTATGCTATGCCAGAGGACAAAAAAATCGTCCAAAACAGGGTGCTAAATATGTATTTCCCACAGTCCAAATGGTGGCGTTATACAACCATGAAGCAGACCGATGAGCTGCTGCATAAGGTCATGGCCAGGTGGCAGAAAACACAATTGCCCGCGCCCAAATAAAAACAAGTTGTAACCTTATAAAAAACATTCAACAAGAATGAAGTACCATAAACTAAAGTGTTTTTAGTCTATGGTACTCCTTTTATCCTGATCCATTAATGCGTTGGCAATTTGGCTGCTGTTACAGCAGCCAAATTGAAAATGCCGTCCACGTCTGTGTCCCGATGCATAATATTGAGGTTGCCGTTCACATTCAACAATACAGGGCCAATTGTGTTGGCTACATTCATTTTATCCAATAGCCGATACGCTACATTCGAGGAAGCTAAATTGGGGAAAATAAACAGATTCGCTTTATTTTTTAATCTGGAAAATGGAAAGGCACGTTGCCGGTATTCGGAATCCAGGGCAACATCGATTTGCATTTCGCCATCTACTTCCAGGTCAGGATTGAGTCGGGCGATTTCTTCTGCTGCTTCCGCCATTTTTAGGCTTTCCGAGTCTCGGCTGACGCCAAAATTGGAAAAACTGATAAAAGCGACTTTTGGGTTAAATCCCAAAGATTTCATCAAATGGATGGATGATTGAGATATATCAATCAAAGTGGCTTTATCTGGATTGAGGTTGACGGATGTGTCTGCCAGAAAGAATATTTCCTGCGGTGATGTCATAATCTGAACGGAGGATATTTTGCCGCCTTGTCTTGCCGGCCCCAGTATTTTTATTGCTTCCACCAGGGGATTGCGGAATGGTTCGTCCAGGCCGGCCAGCATTCCGTCTACTTCGTTATTTTTTAATAGCATCATTCCCATTCTTTCAGGGCTTGTTAACAAATAGTCGGCTCGGCTTTGGGTCAGGCCATATCTCTGGCGCATGACAAAAAGTTTTTGCGCCATTTGCGAGCGCAATGTATTGTCCATGACATCAATAATTTCTATGCCATTGAGTTTGATGTTCAATTCTTTGGCGCGGGCTTCGATATTTTTTTGAACACCAACAAGTACTGGCGTGCATATATTTTCTTCTTTCAAGCGAGTGATGGCGTGCAGTATTTTTAAGTGTTCTGCGTCGGAGAAAAGGATTTTTGTTTTATTTTTTTGCGCGCGGCTGATAACGCTATTGATCAAAATAAAATTGCTATTGGTCATGGCCATGAGTTTTTCTTTGTAACCCTTCACATCAGCCAGTGGCTCCAGCGCGACTCCCGTGTCTGTCGCAGCTTTGGCCACAGCAGGGGCTACCCAGTACAAAACCCTCGGATCAAATGGTTTGGGAATAATGTATTCCGGGCCAAAACGGAAATTGGTTCCGCCGTAAGCACGTGATACACTTTCCGGCACTTCTGTCCGTGCCAGCTCAGCCAAAGCTTTGACAGCAGCCAATTTCATTTCTTCATTGATTGTTGTGGCCCGTACATCCAATGCGCCCCGAAAAATAAACGGAAAACCCAAAACATTGTTTACTTGATTGGGATAATCAGACCGTCCGGTACCCATGATCACATCGGACCGCGCCGCTTTGGCTTCTTCATAAGGTATTTCTGGATCCGGATTGGCAAGAGCAAAAATGATCGGTTTGGCCGCCATTGATCTGACCATATCTTGATTGACAAGCCCTTTGCCGGAAAGACCGACAAATACATCCGCGTCTTGCATTGCGTCTACCAATGTTCGTTTATCCGTTTCCACAGCATAAGCCTGCTTATATTTGTTCATTCCTTCTGTTCTGCCTTGGTAAACAACCCCTTTGGAATCACAAAACATTACGTTTTCCCGTTTTGCCCCTAAAAGAACCATGAGATTGGCACAAGCAATAGCAGACGCGCCTGCGCCGGAAAAAACGATGCGAACCTTGTCAATTTGCTTTTTTTGGACTTCTAACGCGTTGAGAAAACCGGCTGCTGTAATGATTGCAGTGCCATGCTGATCATCGTGAAATACGGGAATATTCATGCGTTCTTTGAGTGTTTCTTCTATATAAAAGCAATCTGGAGCTTTGATGTCTTCCAAATTGATGCCGCCAAAAGTTGGTTCCAAAGATGCCACTGTTTCAATAAAAGCATCATTGTCTTTGGCTTCTACTTCGATATCAAAAACATCTACATTCGCAAACCGTTTGAACAAAACGCCTTTACCTTCCATTACAGGTTTGCCTGCCAGAGCACCAATATTGCCTAAACCCAAAACTGCGGTTCCATTGGATATAACAGCTACTAGATTTCCCCGATTGGTGTATTTGTAAGCATCTTTGGGGTCTTTTTCTATTTCCAGACACGGCGCGGCTACGCCCGGAGAATAGGCCAGAGAAAGCTCTTGAGCTGTATCACATGGTTTGGAGGGAATTACTTCCAGTTTGCCGGGCTTTCCGCCTTGTGTGTGATAGTCCAATGCGTTTTTGTACATCGCGTTTTGTTTTTCAGTTTCTTTTGTTTCCTTAGTTTCCATTAATTAAAGCCTCATTGAATAATATATTTTTTAGATGAACAATTGGTAAACAGTTTGACAGTCATAAAAAAGCAAGTCAAACAGATGTCAAGGCGGGTTTTTTTTTGCGAAACTAAACAAGTTTTTTTTGTTGTTCTTGACAGAATTGTGCTCTTTGACTTTCTTATGGTAAATGCGGTAAAATTGTTTCTAAAATAAATCGCAGGCAAGTATATGGGAGGGCTGTATGCAGCAATCGGATTTACTCATTGGGGATACTAAAAAAATAGAAGCTACTTTGTATCAAACAGAGGCTGCCAATAAAAATATTCTACTTTATAGTCATGGTTTGTTTTCTTCGCGCAAAAGTAAAAAAATTACTCTTATGTCTCCTTTTTTTGCTGCCAATGGCTTTTCATCCTTTGCTTTTGATTATTCATTCGCAAAAGAGGCTAGCACAGGATTTACCAATTTGTCATTTTTTGAAGAACTCGAAGAATTGAAACTGGCTGTGGATTATGTCCGCAGTCAAGGATATGACCGAATTCATATTGTGGGGTCCAGTGCCGGTGCTGTGGTGGCATTTTTGTACGCTGCACAAGATGCGAATAGTCTTAGTTCGATCACAGCGATTGCTTCCCCAGTGGATTTGCAGGATCTTGTAACCCGCATTAGTGACGCGGATAATATTCAGGATTTGGATGAAGATGGCATGACTCCGGTGAGCGGGGTTTTTATTAAGAATTCCTTTTTTAAAGAAATAATGAATATTGATTTGGTCCAGGTTATTGACAAAATTTCAATTCCCATGCAAATCATACATGGGACCCAGGATGAATTGATTCCTTTGGATTCGATAAAAGAATTTTATGCGCAACACAAACCAGATGTTCCCATTATAGAGATTGATCAGGGGGATCATAGTCTTTATAAGGAAGATGAAGTCGCAAAAATCCAACAACAAGTTTTGGCTTTTATAAATAATATTGATTAATCATTGGGTTCAAAAATCCGTAGTCTCCGCCATCAATGCGGCGACTACTTTTGCCGGCTCAACTACCTCAATATGAAAAATATTTTTTTCCGGAACAAACCATTTATTTTGGAATGCCTGAACCAAATCGTCGCGTACCACCCAGAGTTGCAGTGTCTTGTCTTGCTGTACGATTTGCCGCATGGCTGATGCCCAGCCCTGGTTTTTGACTTCCAGATATCCCACTTCATCGATAATAGCTATGTCCGCTGTTTGACTCAGTAGCGCATTGCCAAAAGAAAATGCTTCAGGATTGAAAGAAAATCGGCCCATTTTGATGGCTGATGGATCGCTTTTGCGTTTCAAAAGCGCATCATTTTGGCATAGCCAGGTTTTCGCGTTACTGTTGATATCCACAATGTCAAATTTTGATCTTTTGTTGTTTTTTATGTATCCTTTGGCAACAAAACCAGTGAGTGCTATTTTTTTATCTTTGAGTAAGGCAATTACCTTTTCCAGGTACGTTGTTTTGCCTTTGTGTTTTCCGCCAGTAATGATAAAAATATTGCGACCATAGTCTTTTTGTTCATGAAAAGCTTGCAATAAAATATCTGATTGGGTCAATATATTTTGCAGGACATGTTGCGGAGTGCGCCTGCCTTTTTGCGGTTTGGCCAGAACATTCATCGCGGCAGGCAGTACAGAAATGGCCAGAGATAGACCAAAATATAGATTGTGAAATCCCCGTTTGGTCAAGATCATTTCCACGATGGGATTGCGCAATTCCCTGCTCAATGCTGCAAATCCAATGACCATCATAATTGCGCGCATACTCATGCGAAATCCCGCTTCCAGTCCAACGGGGTCCAAAATATTGCCCTTGTCCAGACCATTGAAAAACAAAGTAGACAAAGCGATAACAATAAATATTTGCAGCCAAAAACCCATGCGCTTTAGATGCCGGATAGAAGATTGGTACCGGTGCATGGTCAATCCTAGATATAGCAAAATCAAAGGGCCCGCAATCAATAAAGGTAAGAAGTTTAGGGCTATCATGCCGATAACAATAAAAAAAATGTGTACACTTAATAATAATAATGAAAATTTTTCATCGGATTTTTGTTTCAAAAGGTCATTGTCTGTTGGCGAATCAAACATTTCATTTGTATGGTTTGGACCATTCATTTTTTGCCGTTTGCTGACAATATAGCCGAGCAGTACCCCGCACGCGCCCAGAAAAAAATAAAGGCCAAAAATCCAAAACAGCGCGGATTTTGGTTCCAGGTGGGTTAACTGCCATTTTTTTGCAATAAAGCCAAACAAATTTTGGGTGATCTGAATTAAATCAAGCCCATAAATGAGAAGTAACCGGCCAATTTTGTGCAGCAAAGAACTTACCGCAGCCAAAAGGCCGCCAATCAAATAAGCAGGCATATTTCTGCCTAGAGCGTAAATGCTTAAATTGAACAAAAATGACTGCAAAAATATGCCGATCATGGGCCCCAAAATGACCGCGCTGGGGGATATGGATTTCATCAACGCGCAGATCAAGCCAGCACGCCAGAACAAGCCTTTTTCCGGCCACATTCTGCTAAAAGCCACCATCAAAGCAATGGCATTGACTGTAAGCAAACTGCCGGCCATCGGCATACGCAGATTGTGCAAATAACTGCCAATAATGATTTCAATGCCGGCCCATAAGCTTCCTATCACGGAAGCTTTGAGCCAGATTTCACGTTTATCAGTTTTTGTCATATACGGCTATTTGACCTTATTTGTATTGTTATCAATTTTTATTGGCCGTATTGTGCGCGATACGGTATTGCAGGCCAATGATAAAATTGCGGCCCTGTTCTGGATAGCCGGCATCCATTTCATAGTTTTTGTCCAAAATGTTGTGAACGCCACCTTGAAAAAACAGGTTGTCCACAATTTTTAGTTTTATGTCCGCGTTGAAGATGACAAACGAAGCCACCTGGAGACTGTCCGAAGTGACATATCGTTGCGAGTCATATTTTATACTTATTAATAAATGATAGTCTTTGCCGTAAAGCAGTTGCATAAAAGTATACAAAGAGTGTTGTGGAATATGTGTGAATTTTATATCAGGAGTCGCAATATTTTCTCTGCGGATAAATGTATAGTTTATGCCCCAGTGCAAAAACTTTTTCCATTTGTATTGCAGGCTGCTTTCCATGCCATAAAATCGAGCTTTTCCGGTATTTTGGAATTGATATATTTGAGGCTCTGTTGGGTCTACATTGTATACTTCTTGCAAAGTGTCGGTGATAGAACTGTAAAAGCCGCTCATAGCAAAATGAAAATTTTTGTCCCAGAAATACTCCCAGGTAAGATCAAAATTCCAGGTGTTTTCCGGGGTTAGATCTGGATTCGATATGCTTCTACCTAGTCGGTAGCTATAACGATCCTTCATGGTTGGAAAACGAGTTTTGCGTTCAGCACTCAAAGATATTTTTGTTTGTTTTGTCTGATAGACAATACCAAGTAAAGCATTGACTGCCTGGCTGGTTGTACTGTCATTTTCTTTTAGAGTATCTTGCTCAAAGGTTTGTGCAGTGAGATTGGCCCGCTGGTTGATACTCACGCCTGCTGTGATATCAAATTGTCTGGTGACATGATAAATATTTTCCGCGCCCAGACTGAAGGTCGCGTCTGAGGTTTCCGCGACAGGGTTGCCTTCATCATGACTGCGGTGGACATCGTTTTTATAGTGCAGTGCTGTTTTTAGAGTATTGTTCTGAAAATAGTCATTGTGCCATTCGAGGGATCCGCCATAAGAATAATCATCATAAATACTGGTAAAAGCATAGGGTTTGGTTTGCGTGTTGTACTGGTCATTGTCAAAGCTTTTCATTTCATTGTCAAATGTGTCAAAATATAGCCTGGTCAATATCCGCTGTTTGCCATATACTGTGCGTGAAATAAAGTAAACGCTTTGTTTGTTCCATGCGGGCATTTGCCAATAACGGGCTTTATCTTCTGGCCGGGTGCTCACAGGTATGCCTTTTTCGCCTTGCTGCATACTATAGATCAAAGCGTATTCGTCGCTCATATTGGGCGTGTAGGCGATTTTGACTTCTGCTTTTTGATCGCGGTTGTAGGAGTTTTCTCTATTCAGACCGGATTCACGATCATTGGCTGTAAAATCTTTGGATAAATTGATGTGCTGCCGGTTAAAAATAGAATAATTGGCCTGGGCATAAAATGCATTTGCTTTGGTGCCGGCATTTAAATAAGTATAGTAACCTTTGCCGCTAATCATGCCGCTGGAGCCATTGATTTCCCACAAATTCATTGGTTTTTGAGTCACCAGGTTTATGGCCCCGCCCATTGTGTTGGGGCCATACATCATGGACGAAAATCCTTTTTCGACCCGCACCTCGGCAATATTGAACATGAAAAATCTTGCCAAGTCAGCATAGCCGTCATAAGGTATATATACGGGAATGCCGTCCAAGAATATTGGTATCTGACGTAGATCAAAACCTCGGATAAAAAGCCCTGGTTCATTTCTGCCGCCAGTATTGCTCAAATGGACACCAGGTATAGGTTCGATCGCGCGGGACAGTTCATGTACTTGCCGGTCAGAAATATTTTTCTGTGAGATGGTGTTGTTTCGATTGGTTTTTTTGCCTGTGACAATGATCACGTCTCCCAACTCAAATACATGGGAGCTTGTTGTGTCTGATGAATCAGGTATGTCTGATTTATCTTTTTTTCCTTTGTTTTTATCGCTGGCTGCTTTTTTGTCCGGCATATCCGCGCCGGTTGATTTTTGCAGGGTCTGCCCTGGTAGCGGACTCAATACAATAAACATAAGCATTGCCACGCCTACTGCGTGTTTTATGCATCCTGTGCATCCATTCAAGGCTGTTTTGAAGCCTATTGGCCGGTTTGCGTGCTTGATGTTTGTTGTAGATGGGGAATTTAGGTTGTTCCGTGCGGGCACAAGTTTTGCGTCCGCAACTATGTTGTGGTTTGCTTTCATTCGTTTCTCCTTTCCAAAGCTGGGTTTTTCCCATGAGTGGGTAAACCGTTTCCCGTTTACCCTAACGGCTTTTCATTCCTGGGCTCTAGGCCTTTAGAAATCAAGCTCGGAGTATTTTTCGCCACAATATTTTGTCGCAGTACATTTGTCAAGGAATTTTAGTGAAAATCAAGCGGCCATAGATTCACGCTTACCTTTGTTCATGTTTGACAAAATTTTTTTTACTTGTCAAGAGATTGATTACTGTAAGAATATTTTCATTATTAATAGACGGATAGCTGTCGATAAATAAAAATCATTAACCCATTGGGTTAATAAAAGGATTGACATTTTTGCATGGAGATTTATTTTAATACCAAAAAGTTAGCAAAAGAGTTTTCCAATGGATCCAAGCTAATTCAAAAACGGGGATCACAGCAAGCGATATTGATCATGCGAAGGCTGACTGCTCTTCAAGCGGCCAAAAATCTCATGGATTTTTGGCCGCCGAAGACAGGACCAGAACGATGTCACGAGATTTCTCAAGGGAAAAAAAAGATTGCCCTGTCTATGGATCTGGATTTCCCTTACCGGCTTATCTTTGTTCCATATCATGATCCTTTGCCATTGAGTGATGGCGAAGGCTTGGATTGGTCTCAAGTGACAGCTATTAAAATAATGGGAGTGGAGAATACACATGGAAAAGGAAAATAAATTACAAGACCAATATACTCCCGATTATGTAGTGACTCCGGGAGATATCCTAGAAGAATACATAGATAGTCAGCAAATGACTCAAACCGAGTTAGCAGCGAGAACTGGTTTGTCCAAAAAGACCATTAATGAAATTGTGCAAGCTAAAACGCCCATTACACCTGAAACGGCTCTAAAATTAGAATTGGTATTGGGTAGACCTGCTCATTTTTGGAACCATTTGGAACGGCAATACCAGGAACATAAGGCCCGCTTTGCAGAAATGAAAAAAAAAGAAAACCATTTACAATGGCTGAAATTTTTTCCCATAGCCAAGATGATCAAACTGGGCTGGCTCGCTAAAATGCACAATAAACCGGACCAACTGGATGAATTATTGAGGTTCCTTGGGATCGCATCCCCGGAGCAATGGCCACTTGTTTTTCGGGGGTATCAAATATCAACGGAGTACCGGCGGACAAATACCTTAGAAAAGAATAAGGAATCCATATCTGTTTGGCTCAGAAAAGGAAGCATAGAAGCTCAAAATATCTCATGCCTTGCCTATGATAAAGAAGGTTTTCGGCAATCTTTACACCAGATACGGGAATTGACCATCGAAACAGAGCCTTCTGTTTTTGTGCCCAAACTTACAGAGATATGTGCCAAACAAGGGGTTGCTATTGTTTTTGTTCCTCAAATTCCTGGAATGGGTGTTCATGGGGCAACCCGATGGCATGGCGACAGGGCCATTATTCAATTGAGTTTGCTGTATAAGAGTAATGACCATTTATGGTTTACCTTTTTTCATGAAGCAGGGCATCTGCTCTTGCATGGTAAAAAAGATGTATTCCTTGAGGGCCTTCAAACCAAAAATGATACTATCGACGAAAAAGAGGTCGAAGCAGACAAATTTGCCCAGGAAATTCTTATTCCGCCCAAAAAGTGGTCGGGTTTTATTAAGAATTGGGATAAAATATCCCTAAATGACATAGAGATTTTTGCCAGGGATATCGGTATTGCTCCTGGTATTATCGTCGGTCGGTTACAGCATAGGGAAAAATTGCTTAAACCGCAAGTAGGAAATAAGCTCAAAGTTTTTTATCAATGGTCCTAAGCTTACCTCAAAAGAATCATTAGAGATAATATAGCATCTTATCCCTGCAAATCAAGCGGCCATAGATTCACGCTTACCTTTGTTCATGTTTGACAAAATTTTTTACTTGTCAAGAGATACTTAATAAATCAACATTGCACATCAATAATGGATTTTTATCCTGTTGGTTAAACTGTTCGTGGGAGATATAGTATGCGATGGAATTGGATATTGGGAGTATTTTTGCTTATTTTCTTTAGTTTTTCTGTGAGAATCATGGCGCAGCCCCATGTAGCCCAAAATGGATATTTAGACTTATCAACACATAATTTTTCAAAAAAAGGTGGCGTTTCTTTGCAGGGCGAATGGAATTTTTTTTGGCACAGTTTTTTAGACCCTGATCAACTGGAAATATCCTCGGACAAAAAACAATCAACCATTAAAGTGCCAGGTGTATGGAATTCGTTTGAACATGATCAAAAACCAATCGGAGGCCAAGGATACGGTACATATTATCTACGCGTCAAAATTCCTGAAAAATATATAAACCAGCTCATGGCCCTAAGAATTAAAGATATTAGCACAGCCTATACGCTATGGATTAATGGTGAAAAGAAAACGCAAGTGGGAAAACCTGGCAAAAATATCCAAAGCTCCAAGCCAGAATATAAGCAAAAGGTGGTATTTTTCAAACCGCAAAAATCCATAGTTAATATTGTTTTTCATTGTGCAAATTTCCATTACACAAAAGGCGGACTTTGGGAAAATATTTATTTGGGGACATCCGACAATATTAAAAATATGGTCAAACAAAAACTGGGCATTGACCTATTTCTTATAGGCGCGCTTTTTATCATGGCCCTATACCATTTTGCCCTGTATTTGTTACGAACCAAAGAGAAATCAACCCTTTTATTTGGCCTTTTCTTATTGGTCGTCAGTACACGAGCCTTATTTCGAAGCGAGATGTTCATTTATGAAATATGGCCGGACTTTCTTTTTCATTGGCATGTACGCATGGAATATCTTTGTTTTTACGCGGCTTTACCAATATTCTATTGGTTCACAAAATTTGTTTTTTTCCCGAAATGGGGAAAAGTCTATGGTTGGGTGTTGAATATGTTGACCGGTATTTTTTTGCTCAGTGTTTTAGTCACTGATCCAGTTTTTTTCACTGGCTTTGTCGTTCATTTTGAAATTCTCACCATAATAACATCTTTGATAATCATCGTCACATTAGTAATTGCAATAAAAAGTAATGTTGACGGATCATATTCTGCTGTGGTCGGTTTTGTTCTTTTTTTTCTGGCTATTGTCAACGATATTTTGCGCATGAATCTGATCATCGATAGTCCAGAGCTGGGACCGCTTGGACTATTCATATTTATTTTTTCCCAGTCTTTTATGCTTTCACAGCGGTTTTCAAAAGCTTTTCATAATATTGAGATTTTATCCGACGATTTACTTCAACTCAATAAAGCTAATTCCCGGTTTGTGCCCAAGACTATTTTACAATTTCTCAACCGTTCATCCATCAAAGAAATCGAGCTTGGAGACAATGTGGAAAAAGAAATGGCTATATTGTTTTCCGATATCCGAAACTTTACTTCACTTTCAGAAGAAATGACACCGGAAGAGAACTTTGAGTTCATTAACTCCTATTTGCGCCAGATCGGACCAATGATCCGTCAAAATCATGGTTATGTTGATAAATACCTTGGGGATGGTATTATGGCATTATTTCCCGGAGAAATTGACGATGCTATTAAAGCGTCTATTCATATACAACAAGCTATTTACCAATTTAATAAAGAATTTTTTGATAAAAGCTCTATGCAAACAAAAAAATGGGCTTTGAATCAAAAACAAAATGATTTCCGAATCAGTGCCGGTATCGGCGTGCATACTGGCTTACTCCGCCTGGGAACAATTGGTGAAAAAGAACGCATTGACGCGACTGTTATTTCAAAAGCAGTGAATCTTGCGTCGCGCCTGGAAGGATTAACAAAAATCTTTCATGTCTCCATAATACTTAGCGAGACCGTTTATGATCAAATAGACAAAAGTCAGTATAAAATCCGAAAACTAGGGCGTGTATCAATCAGAGGCAAAAAAGATCAAGTAAACATATACGAACTCATTGATGGCTGTCCATTGCATTTACAGGAAAAAAAGATAAAAACACTTGCTGATTTTGAAAAAGCTGTGGATCTATTTTTAGAAGAGGATTTTCAGGCAGCAGTGGAAATGTTTGAAAAAGTGCTAAAACAAAACCCAGAAGACAAAAGTGCCTTTTACTATAAGCAATTAATGAGTAAACGGGCTTAATGGTTGCGCATTAATCATAAAAGAACTTTATGTATTATGCGTAAAAACAGCCAAGCAGCAGGAGATTAATGTGTCCGATTATGAAACCAAGGAAGAATCTGCGGTGTCTATCTTTAATTTCGTGAAAAAATATAATATTTATAGACCACATTCGGCTTTAGGTAATGAATAACCTGTGCCAGATAGATTTTTTGCACCGGAAAAGATTGCTGAAAAAAGAAAAATTTTTTTAATCCCTTTGTGTCCCAAAGCGTCTAATTTTTATAAAAAATGAAAACCATTTAAAACAGAGGACAATATGAAAAAAATATTTTTTTTAACCTTAACAACAATTGCATTATTCGTTTTTTCGACGTATGCTTCGATATTTATTTCCAATCACGGCAGCTATGAAAATGACGATATTATTTTATCCTTACGATACGAATGGGGCAACAGTACTCCGACGCCAAATCGCCCTGTGGTGAGTTTTCATAAAGTAATATTTGATATAGAATCCCAAAAAGGACGGGAAATTTCCAATGAGTCTTATCTGATTTTTGAAGGCAAACAATATATTTTTTACTCGGCAGAAATCAAGGATTCTTTTTATGAAAAAGGATACCGTCTATTAGCAAATAAAAGAATTCGTTCTGACCAAATTATTACAATTGTTTACCATGTCCGCACAAAGGATGCTTCCAATTCCAATTCTGTGCGCAAAATTACAAAAAAATTGAAAATTGTTTTCCCGAAAAAATTTCTCTACCGAAATTCTGTGTTAAAAATCGTGGAAATCAGATAAAAACAATTTTTTTGGGACAAAAGCACTTGGCTGGACCTTTCTTATAAATAGAGACACAAAAAAAATAACATAGCTCAAAAAAAGCTCAAAGAAAGGGAAAAACAATGCAAAATTGCAACACAAAACCAAAAAGAATGTTTCGTGGACTATATAACTTCAGCCGGCATAGGAGTTCTCATTTATAGCCATAAATATAGCCATAAAAAAATGAAACAAAATATGGGTAGACTGTTGTTGAGCGGTATGAAAGAAGATATCCACAGGGTTTTCAAATTGCTTGGATTCCATGATTTTTTTCATATAGCAGCGTAGGATTTTTTACAAAAGTGTTAATGGTCTTTTTTGCGGAAGCGGCGGTAATCAATATCCAGTTTTTTGATTTTGTATTGCATGATACGGTTGGTTGTGCCCAACAATGATGCAGCCCGTCCTTGATTGCCGTCCACTGTTTTCAAAGCATCGATAATGAGCTCTTTTTCAAAAGCTTCCACTTTGGTACGAAATAAATCAATTCTGGTTTCCTCCGTCTCTATGTCACTGCGCATTTGCAATGTAGGCGGTAAATCGTGGTATTGTATCACATTGTCCTTGGCAACCAGCACAGCACGTTCAATAGTATTTTCCAGCTCCCGCACATTGCCTGGCCAATGATAAGCCACTAATGCGTCGATAGCAGCAGTGCTAATGCGAGTCACTTTTTTATTCAAAATTTTTGCGTATTTTTCAACAAAGAAATCAGCTAACAATGTAATGTCCGCGCCTCGTTCACGTAAAGCGGGCAAATGAATAGGAAATACGTTTAAGCGATAATACAAATCTGACCGAAAACGCTTTTCATTTACTTCTTCTTCTAAATTGCGGTTGGTAGCAGTAATGACCCGTACATCAATTCTTTTCATTTTGGTCGAACCAACCCGTTCGATTTCCCGTTCCTGCAACACGCGCAACAATTTTACTTGAGCCAATAATGGCAACTCGCCAATCTCATCCAAAAAAATGGTTCCTTCATTGGCGAGTTCCAGCTTGCCGATTTTGCGTTCAAAGGCACCGG
>CAZCVM010000010.1:18202-24984 GCA_964501965.1 uncultured Leptospiraceae bacterium
GCTCCTTTTTCATGGCCAAACAACTCAGACTCAATCAATGATTCTGGTATAGCCCCGCAATTGATTTTTACGAAAGGTCCTTTTTGCCGTGAGCTTAGGGAATGAATCGCCTCTGCCACCAATTCTTTACCAGTACCTGTTTCGCCAGTGATCAAAACTGTGGTAGGCGTATCCGCGACCTGTGTGATCAAGTCGATCAAGTGACGGATATTGCGGGAATTGCCAATGATTTTGCGCACGGAACTATCTTTTTTTAGGGCATGGCGTAAGATACTATTTTCTTTTTCAATGCGCACCTGTTCCAAATAAGACGCAATCAATGAGGCTGTAACATTGAGCAGCATAAGCTCATTGTTTAATGATTCCACATCATTGGAAAATTGGATATTGCTTTGGTCCACAGAAAGAGTGCCAATGATTCTATTGTAATATTTTATGGGAACACAAATAAAAGCCAGCTCAGCCAAATCCATATCTTTGCGTGAACCAGTACGGTCCAAAAAGAAAGGCACATCATGCAAATTGGAAAATGCCATGGGCAGCCCATGCTCGGCAACTTTGCCAGTTATTCCTTCGCCGAGTTTGTAACGAATCTTGGTATTGGCTGGATCCATGCCATACCATATATCGCCATGCAATTCTCCTAAGCCCTCATAAAAAATGGAAATCAAGCCGCGCTTCAAACCCACGTGTTCAGACAATATTTTTAGTATTGCTTCCAAAGTTTCTTTATGAGACCGATTGCCGGAAACCAACTCGGCAATGTCATGTAATGCTTGTAAATATTCCAATACAAAATCCTCAGATACAAATTTGTTATATTATTTTTTCTTCACCATACAAAATTGTATATTTGTGCGGTCAACAAGAATACAAAAACAATACAATTATTTGTTGCAAACCATTGCAGCGATAGCTTGAACCCAGGAAGGACTCGCATTGAGTTGAGGAATCAAAAAGTATTCTTTGCCGCTATTGGCCAAAAATATTTCCTTACCGCGTATTCCCAACTCTTCCAATGTTTCCAAATTATCACTGACAAATGAACCTGCCACAACAAGCAAATGCTTAGTGCCTTTTTGGGGCAAAGATTTCAATTCTTCCTCTGTATACGGTCCTAACCATTGGCCGGAGCCGAGTCTCGACTGAAAACTCACGCTCCACGAAGCCACCTGCAAAACATCGGCCAAAGATTGCGCAGTGGCATAACATTGCGCCCGATAACAATGGATATTGTGTTCTTTGAAATTGTCGCAACAGTCTTGTTTAGCAAAGCACATACCAGAGTCATCCGCTTTTTGAATCTGACTCACTGGCAAACCATGAAAAGTTAATAATAAATGATATTTTTTCCATATTTGATCAGAAATATTTTTGCTTTTTAAAAATGCAAAAAAATTATCTACCATGGCCTGAATATACAAAGGATGCTCATAAAAAGGCGGGACAATCCGCAATGGAGTCATGCTTTTTTTCTTTGCCATAAATTGATAAACTTGCTGCAAGATCGAACCCACAGTGGCAGAAGCATATTGCGGAAAAAGAGGAAAAACAGTTATCTCCGGTGCTTGTTTTTTTTGTATTTCAGACAAAACATCAACGATATCCGGTTTACCATAACGCGCTGCCCAGTATACGTCATATTCAGCAAGCTGCATAGACAAATCCATGGCCAATTGTCTGGTATTTTGAACCAATGGCGATCCCTGATTTGTCCAGATTTTTTTGTACGCTTGCAAGGATTTTTTGGGCCGAAAGGGCAAGATCACGCCATAAAGCAATATCTGGCGTACAAGCCAGGGCATAGACATTACCCTTGGATCGCTTAGAAATTGCCGCAAATATCGGCGCAGTGCCCGAATTGTTAGAAAATCAGGAGAACCTGTGTGTATTAATAAGAGCGTCTTTTTTCCTATTTCTTGTTTCATGCCCCTGACCTTGCTTTGTTTTGATCTGAAAAATCAAGCTGCCTTGACGATTATTGGTCTAGCTTTTTTTCATCGTACACCTGTGGTAAACCATAGGAAAAAAATTGTGTCATAAAAATAAAAAAATTGCAAGTAAAAAACCAATATATTTATTTGGCAATAATATATATCCTTTTACATGAAATAAATTTTTTTGTGTGCGGGAAAATATTTTTTTTGCATATAAATTATAAATAGTTAAAAAAATACAAGTTTTTTAATAATGATGATCAAGCCTGTTGATATAAATATATTAATTGTGGAGGATGAAGCACTCAGCGCAATGCTTTTGAGCCGTCAATTGCAATCTTTTGGCTACCAGATTTGCGCGGCAGTTGCCACCGGCGAAAAGGCCATTTCCGCTTGCCAGGAAAAAAAAATTGATCTAGTACTTATGGATATCCGTTTAGCCGGGGCCATGGATGGCATTGAAGCAGCCGAACACATCCGGAAAATATCCAAAGACAAACTACTCCCTATCATTTTTATGACTGGGTATCAAGACAATGCCATTCGAAACCAGGCCATGCATGTCAAGCCGATAGAATATCTCATTAAACCAATCCATGCTGCTTTTCTGGACAAGGCCATTCAAAAATATTTTCAAACATAAATTTTGATGAAGAATTAATAATATTTCTTATGAATCCAGCAAACGCAAAATGGTATTTATCGCTTGGATGACCGCTGGATTGGTATTGTTTTGTGCCAGGGAATAATGGATTTTTTTTTGAAAATCAGCAATAATTTGTTTATTTTGGTTTGTGGAAAGAATCATTAGGGGGCTGGCCTTTATATTCATTTGTCGCTGTGAGCCGTCATCGACTTTTCCGGTTTTAATGCCCTGGCCGTTTTTCCATTCCAAAATGTTGCTATTGTCTGAAATCTGGAAACGTATCGGATGGTCTTCTTTGTCCAGCCAGATGTGGATATTCATTTGACGCTGTGAATCCATTAATAAGCGAAATTTTGAGTTTGGATCACTTTGCTGAAGCCGATTAGGAGTGATTTCTATAAATGGCATAGTTTTTTTCCGAAAAAAAATAAAATAACAATAATTCTTAGATAAAACTAATTTTTGTCTTGCATTCTATGATTTCAACAAAAAAAAAGTTACTAACTCAATTATGAGAATCGAAAAACCGAAAATATTACGGGAAGGCATCATACATGCAAAATGCATGGGCTTACAACAATAACGAAGGCAAAAAAAGAAAAGTCAGAATGGAGGCTATCTTATGATCGGGACAAAAAGGGTATCCCTAAAGAAAAAAATTGGTTTCATGGCAATGGTTTTAGCTTTTGCTTTGACCATAGTGCAAATTGGATTTGCAGCAGAGGACAAAAAACAGGACGCAGACAAACAAAAAGAAGTCAATGCCTATGGAGCTGATATAGACCAAACAATTATCCGTCAATACAAATATTTGGAAGATTATGCAAAAGGTCTTGTGGATGAAGACATCCAATCTGTGCCATATCAGGTAACCATTATCCAACCTTTGCGGGAATGGGAAAAAAAGGGCAAAGATGGTAAAGAAAAGAATCTTAGAAACAAAGGCACTGACAAAGTTATGACAGAAGATGGCAGAGTGCGCTTCAAAGACAACAATACCATAGAAATCATTCAGCATGGCTTTATTTACAAAGATGATTTTGTTGTGGGCGATCCTATAGGCAGAAAATTTAAGACATTGAAAATTGTATTTACTGGAGAAAAAGATAACCGGAAAATCAAAGAAATCCAAATAGAATTGTATGAAAAGAATTATCAAAGAAAAACATTCTATATTGTCCGGATACTAGACAAGCAGCCCATAACGACTGAAAAAAAAGAATACGCGCCGGATGCGAATGGCATAACAGCTTTGGATCAAAACATTACGATCCAACGCCGGTCCAACCGCGACGATGCAGAGCAATTGGCAAAAGAAGCAGCATTGGCAAATCAATCTTCAGATCAAGGTGTACCGCCATTTGTAGAAAAAGGACTGGTCAAGATAAAAAACACCCCTGCACAGCCATTGCGCAATACATTCAAAAACAATTTTTATCGGGTGCATTTAGCTCATTTTAGCAATATTGTTTTTCATATCTATGAAATGCACAATACTCGATCTAAAAATTCTGACAATTATATGTTGGATTTCTTAAGAGAATCCACTACATATTAACAAAAAGTCGTTACTAACGAAAAGACGCTTTCATATTTTCATTTTCCTAAATCAAAATATGAAAGCGCATTTCTTTTAAATCAGGAATATGTTTATTTATGCCTTGTTTTTCCTGGCCATTTCATCATAGTTATCTCATAGAATTGCATCATATAGCCCACTGGTATGGTATTCGTCCATTATATTGTCCTTTCAAAAAATGGAAAAAAAATTCAGGTAATGTTATTCTAAATGACATAAACCTAAGCATAAAACGTGACCGAATTATCACAATTTCCGGACCGTCTGGCTGCGGCAAAACAACATTGCTGCGCATCATTGCTGGCTTGCAGCGCGCAAAACAAGGAACTGTTTATTTAGGTAAATGGAGACAACAGTATCTACCGGATTTGTTGCTTTCTTTTTTCCGCAGCCGTTATATTGGTTTTGTTTTTCAAGATTATCGATTGTTGGCCAATTATTCTGTGCGGGAAAATATTTTGTTTGCATTGTATTTTTCGCGCAAAAATAACCGTATATATCAAAATTGGTTCCAAGAGCTTTGCCACCGGCTTGGAATAGAATCATTGATGCACAAAAAACCAGGTACACTGTCCGGCGGCGAAAAACAGCGTGTAGCCATTGCCAGAGCATTGGTCACCCAGCCATTATTGATGGTTGCGGATGAACCAACCGGCAATTTGGATGAGGAAAATAGCTGCAAAGTCAAAGATATCCTTCTGGATTTGCAAAAAGAATTGGGGCATACTCTATTAATGGTAACGCATGATCCCAATATGGCCCAATTGGGGCAGGAACAATATTCATTGAATCAAGGTGTTCTCACCTGTGTTTCCAAGTAAATATGCGAGTCGATACAACGGGTAATTCAATATGATGCGATTAATTTTTTTTAGCAAATTGTTTTTTTTGAGCCTGTACCGTTCTTTTCCCAAATTATTGGTGTCCACAGTAGGTATTTATATTTCTGTTGTAGTTTTATTAATGGGCTTTGCTTTTGAGAAGTCTATTCGTCAGAGTTATCAAAAAAACTTTTTGGGTAGTTTGCCTATACAGCGAATCCTGGTGATGCCGCCCAAGCCCGCGAAACCCAAATTGACCCAGATTCCATTAATGGGTGGTGCTGTTCAAAAACCCCATGGATTGACTTACACGGATTTTGTGCGTATTAAACGCTTAAAACAAGTCGTGATCCGCGGTATGATTATGCCAGTGCATTTGCCGGTTACATTGAAAGCAAATTTTTTGAATCGCGGCATACGTACAGACATAGTGCTTTTGGGGGTATCCCGTTCTTTGATGTGGCATGACATTGTCACAAACAAAAAATTTGAAGCCAGAATGAAAAACAATACAAAGACTTATCCGATTCTGCTGCCTCGTTTTATTCTTACAGCATACAATAGTTTTGCTGAAGTCAATGGTTTGCCAGCGTTTTCCGCTAAAAAACTGGGTGGCGTGCAAATGCAATTGATCATAGGCAAATCCAGTCTGGCTGACTCCCTATTTGTGGATAAAAAAATGCTTTCCGCTGAAATAGTCGGAGTCAGCGACTTGCCCCATTTGTACGGCTTGGCCATTCCAATGACTTTGGCTAGGCAATTGAACCGTCAATTGCCGCATATCAAACGAGATTATTACAGTGCCATATTTTTGGATGTGCAAGATCCAACCCAGGTATCTGCTATATCGAAAAAGCTGGAAAACTGGGGATTGCGCACAAAGTCAGCAGCAGATATTTCCGCCAAGGCCAACAATGCCATGTACGGCGTGCGCTTGATATTGCAGATTTTTTCCGGATTGATTCTTTTTTTTACGGCTATGACAATGGTCTATGGTTTCAATGCCATGGTCGCTACGAAACAAAGAGAATGGATGGTTTTTCGGATTCTGGGAGCGTCAAAATTATGGATAATATTTTTTTTATTATTGCAAGTAGTTGTTGTATCTTTTTTTTATGTTCAATTAGCAAAGGGGAGTGCGGTTTGGTTTATGGAAATGGGAAATCAATACTATTTGGATTTCCTGCGAACAATGAAGCAAAGTGGCAGTGAAGGCATTCATTCGAGTATGAATCAAGGTATTCAAGAGAGTATCGCCATCTTAGGCGACAAGATTTTTTTGCCAATACCGGAATTGGCAAATATGATGCCCTTTTTAGCGATAGTTTTTGCTTTAATGACAGTTCTATTTCCTGCAATACGCGCTGCCAATATTTCTTTGGCAAAATCTATGGAGGATTAAATATAACATGCGAATCTCAATATTACCAATTCAAAATTGGATCAAAAAAACAACGGTCTTGACAATGCTGTGTCTGGGGTTTATGGTAATGAACTTGCCGCAAGCATCAGCTCAATCAAAACCGCAAAAAGCTCTGGATTTGGTTCATCAGGAGAGCACAATTACAGTAGAAGTACAATCTTTAGCGGATTTTTTTGTAGGCATTGATCAGTTTATGCACAAAGGACTGGGTGCTGTAGGCACAATGTTTATGCAGCGCTTAAAAGACGGCTCCAAAAAACAGTTTGGTGCGGATATTTTTTCTACAACCGGACTTTATATGGCGGGGCTCAATCCAAATGCGTCTGCGGCTACAGCATTTTTTATAGAAAAAAAAGACAATAAACAGTAAAGCAAT
>CAZCVM010000011.1:0-7496 GCA_964501965.1 uncultured Leptospiraceae bacterium
CCTGCAAAAGCACATTCTTATTGGCCGATATGACAGCTTCCAGCTTTTTGTCCAACAAATAGCTGCTTTTTTGATCCATACTAAAACCAATCACTACCAGCCTAGCCCGAGCCAATTTAGGCAAAATATGGATTAAATGCTTGCGGGTCCAGGGAAAACGACCCAGGGTTTTTTCGCTTTTATCATCCGCCAAAATCATCATTGTATAGCGAAATTGTTGGGCCATTTGGGTCGGCCCTGGAACCGTAGAAGGCTTTTTTTGAACCTGTACTTTTTGGCAACCAAACACCATGACCGTTATTAATAACCAAACAAATACGTAGTCCAAGAAAAAAAATCCTGGCAAAACATTGCATTTTGACTTAAATTGTGAAATAGAAAACCGATTTCGTTGACAATATAAACTCATATTTTTTTCTTTCCTTTGTTATAGCATTTATAAAAAACAATTATAATGGGAATTTTCATTAAAAAGGACAACAACATGCCAGATAATATTGAGGTGCAAACAACCAAAGCGCAAATTATCACTGATAGAACCAAATTTGCGAACCGATCGCAAATGCATCTTGCCAGACAGGGCCTGATCACTCAAGAAATGGAATCCATCGCTCAGAAAGAAAAGCAAAGCGCGGACTTTGTTCGCCAGCAAGTAGCCCTGGGTCATGCGGTCATTCCAGCCAATATTCATCACAATGCCTTAGAACCCATTATCATTGGAAAAGCGTTCCGCACTAAAGTCAATGCAAATATCGGCAATTCCCCTACTACTTCTAATATCGAAGAAGAAGTCGAAAAAGTAAAATGGTCCATCCTATGGGGCGCGGACACAGTTATGGACTTATCTACCGGCCCGGATATCATCAAAACCAGGCAAGCTATTTTAGCCAATAGCAAAGTGCCCATTGGCACAGTGCCTTTGTACGAAGCTTTGGCAAAAGTAGAATCTGTCGAAGACTTGTCAGCCCAAATCGTTTTGGAAGTTATTGAAGAACAAGCGCGTCAGGGCGTCGATTATATGACAATACATGCGGGAGTCCGGTTGGCTCATATCCCTCTCACCAGCAAGCGTCTTACAGGCATTGTATCCAGAGGCGGGGCAATGATGGCCCAATGGTGTTTGGCGCACCATAAAGACAATTTTTTGTATACACATTTCAGGGATATTATGGACATATTCCGTCAATATGATGTTACATTCTCTCTGGGGGACGGCTTAAGACCTGGATCCATTCATGATGCCAATGACAAAGCCCAATTTGCGGAATTGGATACTCTTGCCGAGCTCACGCAAATAGCCTGGCAAGATGATGTACAAGTCATGGTGGAAGGCCCAGGTCATGTGCCATTACACAAAATCATCGAAAATGTGACGAAACAGCAGGAGCTATGCCATGGTGCGCCTTTTTATACTCTAGGGCCCATTGTTACAGATGTGGCTCCTGGTTATGACCATATCACCTCTGCTATTGGCGCGGCCATTATTGCTCAGCATGGCACAGCAATGCTTTGTTATGTCACACCTAAAGAACATTTAGGTCTGCCGGACAAAGATGATGTCAAACAAGGGCTCATTGCTTACCGGATCGCTGCTCATGCGGCTGATCTTGCCAAAGGTATACCCATGGCCCAGGAATGGGACAATGCAATCAGTAAAGCCAGGTACGAATTTGACTGGAAAAAGCAATTTGAGTTGGCAATGGACCCGGACACAGCGCAAAAATACCGTGACCAGACTCTGAAAGGCGATTATTTCAAAGACGCAGAGTTTTGCTCCATGTGCGGCCCCAAATTTTGTTCTATGAATATGTCCAATAAACTGCATTTGGACAAAACAGACACTGGCCCCGCCTCCCTGGAAAACAGCAAAACCCAAAATATTGAGCAAGGTATGCAAAAAAAATCTAGGGAATACCAGGATTTTAAGCAGAAAATAAATGAATAAAAACAGCACAAGAAAATTGCTGAAAATGTTTTTTTCAGTTGCACAAGATAAGCCTTATTACTATCAAGGCTATGGTAAGCATTTCATCAAATCGAATATTTAGCCCCGACATTCTAGGAGTACATGAATGGATAATCAAGACTTTTCTATAGATATCCCACAAATTCACATAAACAGCAAAGGCGAAACAAAAAAAAAGAATAAAATCATTTTTGACAATTATATCACCCCGTATTGGTACGGAAACTTAATTGATAGTAAAAGCAAAATTGAAAATCTAAAAAACTTATACGAAGCTTTTCGGTCAGGTTACATATCTTTAGAAGATTTTAATCAATCCATAACAGAACTCAACGATAATAGACCCATCGCCCAATCAATCTAACACAAATTTGCTTAGAAATTTGTATGGAGATTTGCATTGAGATTTTTATCGAAATATGCATAGTGCGGATAAAAAGCAAATATTTTTAATGATACATGGCAAACAAAGCCCCCACAAATAACACACAGACGACGACAGATAAAAACAAGGCTAAAAGTCGTAAAGGCAAATTGTTACTGCCTAAAATCTGGCGAAAAATCAATTTTTTGCGCCGCTTACCTATAAAAATTTATATTCTATTAATCCCCATAATATTGTTTATTGTGATTGCGCCATTGGTTTTTGTTCCTATGGACAATCCTCTCCGAATAATAATCATGCTTAGCAGTTTAATCATTGTACTTTTAATGAGCCTGGACGCTTACAATATTGTCACTGGCTCGATCAAACCATTTTATGCCAATATCAGCGGTATTATTGACGGAACCGGCGACCTCAATCAACGAATAGAACTATCCACCCAAAATCCAGATTTCAAAAAACTGGCTTCCGTATTCAATCAATTTTTGGATTTGGTGTATCCCATTATTTCAGAAGTCAAACTCTTCTCAGGCCTGGTTAGCTTTCTTGTGCATGAATTGATGGAAACTTCGGAAAAATTGAGCAATGCTGCGAAGGAACAAGAAGATTCTCTCAAAGAAGCTGTAGAAAAAAATACTACTCTTACAAGCAGCATCCAGGACAGCAATACCCAAATCACTGACCAGGGCGCATTGGTCAGTGAAGCGGCTCCGTTACTCAAAGACTTAATATCTTTTATCAAGCAAACAAAGGATCAAGCGCAAGACATTTACAATGACGCCGGCAAATCAGTCAAACTCTCTCAAGAAGGCGGCAGTCTTTTTACACAAACTAAAAAACGAATGCAAGCCGTGGAACAAAATAGCAAGGAAATCCACCAGATACTGGAAATGGTAGAAGACATAAGCGACCAAACCAATATGCTTTCTTTGAACGCTGCCATAGAAGCTGCCCGGGCAGGCGAAGCAGGACGGGGTTTTGCTGTGGTTGCCGACGAAATCGGCAAACTGGCCAATCAGTCCACCCAAAATACACAACAAATAACTTCATTAATCCAAAAAAACAGTGAAGAAATCCAACTTGTAAGCGAAGCAATTGAAAAAAGCGTGGCTACCTTCTACCAAATCGCAGAATTGATCCAAAAAACTACACAAACTGCGCTCAACAATTTAGAAAATGCCAATAAACAAGAAAAACCTGCTGACCAAGGACTGGAACTTCTGACAAAAGTAGAGCAGTCGACCAATACAATCATCCAGGTAATGAAAGAACAAGTCCTCATCGGAGAAGAAATATCATACTATATCACTGATGCGAACCTAAAAACAGAGTTTACTGCCAAAGCATCTAGCGAGCTATTGGGACAAATAAAAGAATTGAGCCGTCAGTCTACCGTATTGCAAGAAATCACCCAAAAATTCAAGCTTCTAATTTAACTTTCCATGCCGTTTATTGTTCAAATCGGAATCAGTCTCGGTCATTTGTTGATATTGACAGTGATTTCTTTTTTGTTAATTGGATTGGATGCCATATTCCAAGATATTATTTTTTTTGCGCCAGTGTATTTTTTATTTATTTTGCAGAGTCTAGCCATTTTTTTGAAAACGCAAAAAGCAACTTTATTGCCGCGCAACCTTGACTTATGGGTTCTGGTTTCTTTCTATTTTATGACTTCTTTGCAACTGCTTTTGGCTGCCTTTCTTTTTATCAAAATGCCTCCTTTGTGGCTTGCACCTCTCTGGTTCAAAAAAATTGGCCTATTTATCGCTTTGGCCTGGGCCATCTCGGAAAACTCGATCGCATTGTGGACACAAACCATCGAAAAACAACTTGCCGCAAATCAATACATTGTACTGGACAATGGTCGCACAGTACCTATATTTTGGGGACTGGGAATTCAGCGTTTTATCCGGTATCCTGAATTTGCCAGCCAAATATTATTGCCTTTGGGTATGATCATATATTTCAATACCATCTGGCCACTATTGCTTTGGCCGCTGCATATTGCAGCCATAATTTTATGGCTGCAATATTTGGACAAAACATTGGAAAAAAAATTGAACCAGCATTTATCCGGCAAAATGGAAAAAATCAAAAAGATCATTCCATATTACTATTGAGAGACTGAGAAAATCAAACCAAACTTTCAGCGGATTTTTTCTCATCCTTTGTCAAACGAACAAAACGTTCTCTTATTTCCTTTTCTATGTTCGCCGAGAATACATCCTTTTGAGGAGGCTGGCTTGGTGTATACATTTCAGTGTTTTGCAAATGACTATCCTGACGCATCGTTTCAATATGTTCTGATTTTTGCCATTGCATCAAAGAAATCTCTTCTGAAATGACTCGACCGATTTCCTGGCCCCAGATTTTTTGCAAATTCAATTTTTTTTGCAATTTTTGCAAGACAAGAATGTCTTCTTCCAAATCCAAAATCAAATCAAATATTTTTTTTTGTTGTATATTTATTGTTTCCATGATATTATTTTCGGTAAATCCATGAAAAATTGCATTTTAAAAAATTGTTTTTATCAATAAATCAATATTTCAAAAATCAAAGGACCTGATACAATGCAGCATATACAATGGGAAAAAAATCCGTCCAGCAATGTTCTACATATAAATACAAATCAAAAAGGTTTGCATATACAAATATTTGGGAAAGAGGCAAATACCATTTCCTATGATACCCGAGACGGCAGTCAGCCAAAAAATATTGCATTGCGTGTCAAAGAAGCAAAATTTTTGCAGCAAAATTTTACTGACAAAAAGATCATTGTGCTACAGCAAGAACATGGCAGCAAAATTGTTTCGGCAAATCAAAATATCAAGCAAAATGATCTTATTTGGGATACAGCAGATGGTGTGTACAGCGAAGATACAAATTTTTTATTAACCATCGTGACTGCGGATTGCCTGCCCATTTTCTTTTTTGTGGATCAAAGTCCGATTATCGCGGCAGTCCATGCCGGCTGGCAGGGAACTCATAAAAGCATCAGCGCAAAAATGGTAGATATTCTACTAAATAAATTTCGAGTGGATCCAGAAAAAATATACTGTTATATATTGCCCGGTATCAGCGGGCGGGTCTATGAAGTACAAGAAGATGTCGCAGATTTTTTTCCTGGATTTGTTGCAAAAAATAATAACCATTTATATCTGGACATTATCAAAGCCAATTTTGCGCAAATAACAAATAAAGGAATTTTGCAAAAAAATATTTTTCTGCCTGGACATTGCACTTTCATGGACAATAATATTTTTTTCTCGCATCGCAAAAAAAACAAAGGTAGAAATTTAAATATTATTTACCGGGAGTCTTTTTCTTAACTTTTTTCTGGGATGATATATCATTGGCATTCCAATGAGTAAAAATAGACCTTTCAACAAAACGTTTGTATACATAAATATTGCGCAACCCAAACCATTCCAAAAAATGGGCTTGAAAATAATTTTCTTTTTGAATCATGACATTGCGTGCGTTCCCCATTTTTGAAAATATCGCATCCAATTTGCGGCGGTGTATTTCCAATTCATTTTGGTATTTGCGCCGGATAATATCAGATATTTTGCTATATTCCCAAAAATTATCAAATGAAGAATCATAGGCCAGATTGACCCTAGTCTCCCAAAATCTTTTTACTGCGTCATCTGCCAGTACGGGGAAAAATTCCTTGCGTATCTTGTTGCCCTGAGCTCCGGATGTGACAATATAACAAATACCCAGATTTTTGAATACCAAATATTTTTTGATCATTTCAGATAAATGACCGGCTCCCAGGTGAAAAGTAAAAAACAACTTATCTTCCAGAGGTATCTCATAAAAATTTACTAGATAAGAAATCGTTTCACCAACTTCATTGAACAAGAAATCCTGCAAATCATTCAACAAACTCAATCGATTTCTACGCGCTAAATTGATCGCGACTTTTTTTCGAATAAAATTCTCATCCATTATATTGGGCTCATCCGTAAAATACACAGCAGCCTGCACCTGTTTCAAACTGCGCTCAAATAGTATACGATCATAACTCAATTGATAAAACTTACTTTGATTCCAGGCTTTTTGTCCGACAAGCTCCAGATTTATTCTATTTTGTTCTTTGTGCCGGCTGTCCCCGTCTTGTGCATCGCCTGTTGCCTTTTGACTTCCCATCTGCTGTTCTATGCGATCCATTGAAAAATTCTTTATGGAACCCAATTTAGATTTATCTATTTTGGGATGCAGGGTAAATTTTGAATCTCGTCTATTGGTCAATGAAGAATATGTACTATTTTGTGCATTTTTTGATTCACCTGTATTGGCTGGAGATTTTTGATCTATTTGTCCGTCATGTTCTACTGAAAATTCTTGCGTTGACGTTGACATTTGCTGTTTTTTTATATCGCCCAGCACTGCTTCTTTTTCCAACTGGCGATATCGTTCATTGGCCACAGTTCCCTGAAAGCAATCCGCGATGTTGTAGTTTTTGCCGTCTTTGTACTGAAGTTGAATTTTGACATCTTTGGAATAACCGTCAACATCTTCTTTGGTAATATCAAGCAGCATATTTAACCGGTAAAGCATCTCATCTGTTTGCTCAACAAACAACAACATGGGATTGACTTTATCTTCTAGCAGACTATTGGCGAATTTGGATATTTCGGCGGATTCGCGCAGTGAATCTAGCACCTTCTCAATATTTTGCCACATATCCTTAATCTGCAAATTAAAGCTTTTTAATATTTGATAATAAAAAATCGCTTTATAAAATTGGATTTTTTCTTTTGTCACGCCTTCTTCAAACTCGGCATAGTATTCCTTTTCTGCTTCTTTTTCAATATTTTTCGCACTCAGTGTAAAATAATATTTATCATGCATTTGAATAATATCTTCGCAAATACCTACAATAACTTTGCGGCTTTTTTCAAATACTTTTTTCTGATCATAGGTCAGTTTAGCCTCGGCAATAAAATTGATAGTGGAATCAGCGGCAAAGAAATGCGCATTCAAAGGCTCATTCAAAGAACCAGAAAATCGCTTGACCTGATATTGAGCCGGCAGGTCATCCTCAGATGAAGTTTGTACTTTGCTAACTTGCCCTCCGCCGGACAGCGGTTTATTGCCGGCCTCTGAATTGGTCTTTTGTTTGCCGCCTTCACTTA
>CAZCVM010000011.1:7506-24545 GCA_964501965.1 uncultured Leptospiraceae bacterium
TCCAATAAAAAATCGTCAAATTCATCAGCCATTTTTTTATCCTATAAAAATTATTTGCATTCTACGGAAAGTATTCTTTCTTTACCCAGCAAATCTATAGCAAGTTTATAACCTAAATCAATTTTTTTCATTTTCTTCCATAAAAAATAAACATAGGAAATAGAAAGATTTGTATTTTGACTATCCAATGCATCTACTGGGCTTTTTTGTTTTTGCGCTTTGCGCATACGGCGGATCAAATCCATAACATCTTTGCGTGTTTCGCTTTGTTGACAAAGCAAAAAAGAAGGCTTAATTAATGATATTTTTTTCCCCTGGCTGCCTACTTGCATCCAGGTATTTTTGATCCATAAGGGCACATACTGCCAATCGATTATCTTATAGCGTAATGCAGATTGATTCTTATGTTGATAAAAATCAATTTGCACGCGGAACAAAGCGGATAAACGGGTTTTGTAATCACTTAAGTCATCGAGTTTTTGTCCTTGATTGGCCAAATAATTGCCCATGCTGGGCAAAATCAGTGTTTTGTGGTTTGGGCTTCGCAGCCAATAAGGTTTTTGCAGCACATGAGAATGATGGCCCAAAATAAGATCCGCACCTGCCTGGTGCATTTGGCGTGCCAAAAATAGATCATAATGGCTTTTTTCTGAAGCATATTCCTTGCCCCAGTGCATACTAACAACTACAAAATCATGATTTTTTTTGGCCAGCTCAATAAATTTCAACATTTTTTTAATGTCCGCCGTATCCTGCAAATAATTGACACGTGGATATTTTTTCTCCAGCGGATGCACTAGATTCATCAGAGTCGTATAAGCCAAAAAAGCCATTTTTATATTTTTCACATTCCTGGAAACAATAGGACTGCGCACCGGAGAAACCTGATAACCAATCGGCGTTAAATCATTTTTTTTTATTGCATCCAGAGTATAACGAAAACCTGCATTGCTAAAATCCAAAGTATGATTGTTGGCTACTGATAACAGATGAAAACCGGATTTGCGCATCGAATCTAGCAGATCAGGTGGTGCCCAAAAAAAACCCGGCCAGGAAGTGGTAAAAGGCATCACCTGGTCATTGCTCAAAATTGTTGTTTCTAGATTCGCAAAATTGATATCGCCCTGGCTCAATACTGGCTTTAAGTGCAAAAAATAAGAATCATAATCCCCCAAAGCTCGGGCAGCTTGCTTGATAGGTATATGGGGAATTACATCTCCTACTGCATGCAGCACAATCCTGGTTTTGTTGTATTGTGTTGCCGAAAAATTGATACGGCCCCAACCAGGCACGGTCAATACAAAAATAAGAAAAATGAACCAGGGAAATAGCCCAATATTTTTAGGCCTTGGTGTCGGGTGTTGGTTCATTTTGCTGCGCGGAAGGAACTTGCTTCTTGGCAGCGGCCTTGGAAACTCTTTTTTTCCTTCCATTGGACGCATTTTGTTCCGGCTTCGTAAAAGCGGTAATCGAGCCATCCATAATACCCTTAATATCTTTTGCTTCTAATGTTTCTCTGACTAAAAGTCCCTGAGCAATGGTTTCCCATTTCTTTTTATTTTTTTTTATCAAATCCTGCGTTTCTTTATAGCAGCTATCCAGGATACTTTTTATTTCCTGATCAATAGTAATAGCCGTGGACTCAGAATAATTCTTGTGCTTTGCCAGGTCTCGACCTATAAAAACTTGATCATTATCTTCACCAAAACGAATAGAACCCAGCTTCTCGCTCATCCCCCATTCCATAACCATTTTGCGGGCTATCGCGGAAGCGCGTTCCAAATCATTGGCTGATCCGGTTGTTGTATCTTTGAACTGAATCTCTTCGGCAATTTTGCCGCCATAAAGCACTTTGATCAAATCCAAATAGTAGCTTTTATTGTGCAGCATACGATCCTCTTCGGGCAAATGCTGAGTTAAGCCCAAAGCTCTGCCACGCGGAATAATGGTAACTTTGTGAACAGGCTCAGAATTGGGAAGTAAAAAACCCACTACTGCGTGCCCGGCTTCATGGTAAGCAATGATCTCTTTTTCCTGGCCGCTAATAATCATGGATTTTCGCTGAGGCCCCATCATTACTTTGTCCTTAGCTTCTTCTACCTCATCCATGGAAATTCTTTTCTTATTGCGCCTAGCTGCCAACAAAGCAGACTCATTGACCAAATTGGCCAAATCCGCGCCGGAAAACCCAGGAGTTCCTCGGGCAATCGTATGCAAATTCACATCTTTAGTCAAAGGTACTGTACGAGTGTGTACTCGAAGTATTTCTTGTCTGCCGCCGATGTCAGGAATATCCACCATTACTTGCCGGTCAAAACGACCTGGACGCAGCAAAGCTGGGTCCAAAACATCCGCCCGATTCGTTGCAGCAATAATAATAACTCCGTCATTGGCCTCAAAGCCGTCCATTTCGACCAATATCTGATTTAGGGTTTGCTCCCGCTCATCATGGCCGCCACCCAAACCAGCACCGCGCAACCTGCCGACAGCATCTATTTCATCGATAAAAATAATGCAAGGCGCGCTCTTTTTTCCTTGATCAAATAAATCCCGTACCCGTGAAGCTCCCACGCCCACAAACATTTCCACAAAATCAGAACCGGAAATAGAAAAAAACGGCACTCCAGCTTCACCAGCAACAGCTCGGGCCAGCAAAGTTTTTCCTGTGCCCGGAGGACCGACCAACAAAACTCCGCGCGGTATTTTTGCGCCAATAGTCTGGAATTTTTGCGGCTCTTTCAAAAATTCGATGATTTCTTCCAACTCCTCTTTGGCTTCCTTGACTCCGGCCACATCATTGAAGGTGACTTTAGTGTCAGAATCCTTGGCCAATTTTGCTTTGCTTTTGCCAAAGGACAATGCCCTATTGCCCGTGCTTTGCAATTGACGAATCATAAAAAACCAGACTACGCCAATAATTAAAATCCATGGCAAAATACCAATCAAACCCTTGAGAATCAGATTTTCTTCTTTCTTTTCTCCTCGGAAAGTAATTCCACGTTGCTCCAAAATCTGTATCAGTTTTGGATCTTCATAGGGAATAATGGTTTTGAATGCCATTGGCTCTTTATCACGGGTAGTCACATAAGTACCTGTGATTTCTTTGCCAATGATTTTTAAATCAATATCTTTATGTCTTGGATCAGATATTATTTTCAAAAAATTGCTATATGAAATCGTGTCCGTTTGTGGCTTTTCCTGGAAAAAAGAAATCATTGTCAATCCCATCAGGATTACCAAAAAAAATAAGGCAACATTCTTAAAATTCTTATTCATAAATACCTCAAGTCGCTCCATTTGCAAAAAATTGAAATTTAAAAAGTTATGTTCTATAGTATATAAAATCTACAGAAACAATTGTAAAAACACAAATAGATGACTAAAAAAACTTTGCAACCCGTATCCTTGTCAACCACAAATCCATTTAGAATTTGATTTTCCTAGAATTTTGAATGGAAAATGAAAAACTCAATAGTTATTTAAATTATTTCATACTTGACAAAGCCGCAAACAAAAAAAAATCATTAAATACTCAAATGAAAATTTAAATTCAAGCCAAAAGGGCAGAATACACAGAAAAATATACAAAAATGAATTTTTTAAAGGAAACACCAATTAAACAACAAGATTTTTTACCCAAGCCGGTCCCGGAGCATTTTGGAATTCATCTGAAAAAAGAATACCTAAAATTTTCCGCAGCGCATTTTCTCATTTTTCCTGACAAAACTAGTGAACGTTTGCATGGACACAATTACCAGGTAGAAGCAGAGATCGAAGGGACTTTGGCAAAAGGCAGCCTAGTTTATGATTTTTTGGATATAAAACCACTCATAAAACAAATTTGCGATGAACTGGATGAGTACATTATCTTGCCAGGCAATCATCCAGATATAGAATGGCAACAAAACGATTTTTCTTTGTATGTAACCTACCAAGATAAAAAATACATGTTTCCGATCAATGAGGTACTAATATTGCCGATCGACAACACAAGCACAGAACGATTTGCGCATTATATACTACATCGTCTGCATGGCAAGATCAATGAGATTTTTTCATTTGCCCATATCACAAAAATCAAAGTCATTGTACATGAATCACCGGGCCAATCAGGATATTACTGGAAACATTTTTCTTAATATAACACATGAAAAAATAAACCAATGAATCAGCAAATAGGTTTTTTCAGTACCATTACATTTGGCTGCAAACTCAATCAATATGATAGTCGCGCAATAGAAACAAATCTGGCCGAAGCCGGCTGGCGGGAATCTGGTGATATTCAAAATAGTCAAATAATCATTATTAACACTTGCACAGTAACTCATAAGGCGGATGCAGATGCCCGTAGATCCGCCAGACACTGGCGCCGTCTCAATCCAGATGCTTTCATTGTTTTTACCGGCTGTTATTCGCAAAAACAAGCCCAAAAACTTCAAGACACATTGCCGGAAGTTGATTTATTCCTGGGCAATACAAATAAATATGATATCCAACATATTCTTACTGCCAGGCAAGAAAAAATAGTTGGCAAAAAAAACCAATTGAATCAGGTCTCAGATATATTTACACAGACTCAGGCAGATTTGGTCCAGGCCCGGCAATTTGCGCATCATTCCAGAGCTTTTGTCAAAATACAGGATGGTTGTAATCTGCGCTGCAATTATTGCATTGTGCCTTTTACCAGAGGCAAAAACCGTTCTGTGCAGCCGCAAACCATTATTAGTTATTTAAAATATCTGCGCGGCAAAGGTTTTTATGAAGCTGTTCTTACCGGCATACATATTGGTACTTATGGTCAGGACCAAAATACGTCATTGACAGATTTATTGCGCTTGATTGAGAAAACTGGTATGGATATAAAAATCCGCATATCTTCACTAGACTGTAATGAAATCACTCAGGAATTTTTCAACTTCATCGGCCAGACAAACATTGTACAACCACATTTCCATGTGCCTTTGCAAAGCGGTAGCAACAAAATATTGCGCAGCATGAATCGAAAGTATACCACCAAACAATTTGTCCATACTATAGAAAAATTGCAAAAAATCAACTCTGACATACTCATCGGCACGGATGTGATTGTCGGATTTCCAGGCGAAACCAAACAGGATTTTGCTGATACAATGAGCTTAATACAGCAAAGTCCGCTGCGCCATGGTCATGTTTTTTCTTTTAGCAAAAGAAAAGGAACGCCTGCTTATAACATGGACGGCCAGATACCTGGCCCGGTGATTCAGGAACGCAGCCGGCAATTGCGCGATCTTTTCAATAAAAAATATTTGGATTTTCAAAATAGCTTTATAAATAAGAAATGCTATGGCATAGTATTGCAAAACACGACCTCTTTGCAAATTCTTACTGACAATTATATAACTTTGCGGCTAAAAACCAACCCAAAATATCCCATGCCCCAGGCAAGACAAAGAGTGTATCTGCAAGTCATCCGCGACAAAGACAATAACCTGGCCGCGCAAATCTTACAGCCCTTACAGCATTGAATAAATATTGAAACAATGCATAGCCTCAATATATAGCCTCAATGCATTTTTTAATGCATAGTTTTAATGCATAAAAACAATGTAGTTAAACTGTGTGAAACGCAATAACTCAAAATACGCCAAACCAAGTATTTAACATTCCATTAAGCGGCCTCTGCCCTGGTCTTTGGCCCGAAACATTGCCTGATCTGTTTTTGCCATAATATCTTTCTTATTGGACGCTGACTCGGGGAAATGGCCCACCCCCATGGAAATATTGAGCTGTACAGATAGACCGTCTTCCAACGAAAAAGTCCTGGTTTGCAAATCTTTCAAAATTTGTTCTGACAAAACCATTGCATCTTCTTTGCGCACACCCTTTAAAAGAAGGATAAATTCATCGCCCCCATAACGGACAGTAGAACATTGAACGGTCTTGGATGGACTGGACAGTTTTTGCTCCAATTGCTTTACTTTTTGATTCAGATACAAAGAAAATTCTACTAAGAGCTTGCTGCCTTGCAAATGACCATAATTGTCAACGATCTGCTTGAACCGATCCAAATCCAAAAATACCATGGAAAAATGGCTCTCCTCTTTGATCCACTTGTCCAAAATACTATGCAGATAACGGATATTGAAACTGGAAGTAAGCGGATCTTTTAATGATAATTTCTTGATTTTTTTATAGATACGGGCGTTCTCCAAAGCAATAGCCGCAAAATCAGCCAATATCAGCAAAATATTCAAATCCCTTGAAGTAAACTCTTTATCTTCCTCGGTATTGACCAATTCAATGACTCCGAGTACTTCATCTTTGGTTTTCATGGGAACACATATTATTGACTTGGTGACAAAGCTGGTGATTTGGTCCGCCCGCTTGGAAAACCTTTTATCATAACGCACATCCGGTACAAGTACAGACTTGCCTTCCTGAGCGACCCAACCGGAAATACCTTCACCTAGCTTCAACCTCAATCCGCGCAGTTGACTAGCCACATCACCCTGGGCTATACCAAAATACAATTCCTCTTTGGATTTGTCCAAAATAAATAAAGACCAATGCTTGGGTTGCAAAATGGTATTGACTTTTTCCATGATGGTACGCAGCACTTCTCGAATAGAAAAAGTAGATGTCAATATTTTTCCTATATCAGCTAATAAATGCAAGTCATTTTCCAAATCAGAAAGAAAAAGAATATTTTCTTTTTCCGGTCCTTGATCCAGTTGTTCTTGCAATATTTCCGTGCCTTGTTCCCATTTGTCTGAAAAAGCCGTTTGATTTTCTTGGGGTTTTTGATTATTTCTTTGTAAACTCATTGTAATATTATCCAAACTATATTAAAATCCAATATCAACACAAAATGAAAGCATCCCATACATATTCCCTGTGTCAAAATAAAAATAATTCTTGCGGTGCCTGCTGTGGAATTTTTCAGATTAATATAAAAATTAATATAAAAAATATTTCCGCTTTATATGACATACTAAAAAAACGAACCGATACGCTCAGCCAATTATTTTCCAAAATTCAAACCCAGAACAAAGATTCATGGAATCAATTGCTCAAATGGAAACAAACTATGGAAAAAACCGAACAAAATGACCTAAAAACAAAAAAGCATATTCAGGACATATATCTTTGTCCTTTTCTCGGTATACTCCAACAAAAACCCATTCGACTTGGCTGTTTGATTCATCCAGAGGTATTGAAAAAACAAAAATTTCCTATTGCACTGGATTATCGAGACTTATCATTCTATGGCAAATCCATCTGCCAGACCTATGATTGCCCGAGCAAAGAAAAATTGACTTGGGAAAAACAAATTTTTTTGGATAGCATATTTGCCGATCCCTTACAATATTCGGCCGCGATTGCAGATTACATGAGTTTGCAGGCTTTGTTTTCATTGGCCCCTAAGGTTTTCACTCAATGGGATATTCACGGTCCAAGCTATAAGCAAAAGAAGCAATACGCAAAATGGTTTTCTCTGGGTTTTACCTGGCCCTGGCGCAGACCAGACAGAGGCTTTGTGTTATGCTCCTTTGAAAAATATTATGCGGACAATAGCCTCATGCGTCACTTACCAGAGCAGTGGACACAAGCAGATTTGCAATACCATATCCAGCAAATCATAAACCAAAATGACTTGTGGCAGACACGCTATATTGACTTTATAGAATTGACAGACTTACTAGAAGCTTTGCATAGTCAATTTGCCTCCAAACAGGAACTGACTCAAGCCATTGCTTTTTTGCAAACTTATTTGCGCACCTGAAAAAAAGCACGGTCTGACAAACGTATCGCCGTGAGTATACCGGTTTTGTACACACCTGTGTCAATGGCAATGGCCCGGGCATTGGCGGAAATAAATGGTTTGCCAAAGTAACTGCGATTAATTTTATATGTCGGCATGTGACCTACAATCAATATTCTGGGTCCGTGCCATTCTGCCAATCCTGGCAATATATTGCCATAGTAAAAATCTCGCTCATTTGTCACATCTGTGACTTTTTGACCAGGAGGCAATCCCGCATGCGAAACTACGTATTCATCATCCTCATAATATGCCTGCAAATTGAAAAAAAAATTTTTATGGGTGTCAGAAACTATATTCCAAAACGGTTTAAATATTCGAATGATTTTTTGCGGATTATCCATATCTTTTGGACTCAAAGAGCGTATTTGATGACTGATTTTATAGGCCAGTCTCGGAGAATACGAACGGATCATGGCATGGCCTTTCAATTTCATCAGCCATAGACTTTTTTTACCCAACACGACCGTATCGAGCATTTCTTGCTCATGATTGCCACGCAGCGTAATGACTTCGTATATATCTTTTAGGCTAAGAATAAAATCCACAACCTGTTTGCTATTTTTACCGCGATCTATATAATCTCCCACAAAAATCAATTTATCTTGAGGCTTCAAAGGCAATCTGCGAATCATTTTTTTTAATAAATGGTATTCGCCATGAATGTCACCGATCACGTAAGTCACCGGAGATGCATATCCAGCAGACGCGCTTTGCTGCCGCGCTCTTTCTCTAATCCTGAAAAAAAATGGAATTATATTTTTTTGCCAAAAATTCATATACAGACCTGTTGCCGAATTTGTAGATCAACCCAGTTGAGCATGCAATCCGCCGGCTCTATTGGTAGTCTCCTGGCTATCATCCCTGGGGTCCAGATGAATGTTTACCTCGGCTTCCGGCCAATGCTGATGTATGCGGCGGATAATCTCTTCTGCAATATTGTGAGCTGATTCCAGACTTTGCACTTTGGGCATCACAATGTGCATATCAACAAATTTTGAGTTTCCAGCACGCCTTGTTTGCAAATTATGATAGCTATCAATTTTTGGATACAATGAAATTAAAATATCATGAATCATCAGAACAATATCATCCGGCAAAGATTTGTCCATGAGAATATCTATAGACTCGCGCATTACCCCCCAGGCTGAATAAATCAAATAAAAGGAAATGCAAATAGATAATACCGGATCAATAAAAACAATATCCCAAAAATAGACCACAACCAGAGACGCAAACACCGCAAAATTCGTAAGAACATCCGTCAAATAATGAATAGAGTCCGCCCTAATCGCGACTGATTGCGTTTTTTGCGCCACAAAGCGCATACGCAAATAAAGCAATAAGGATATGGCGACACTAACGACCATTACGGACATTCCCAAAAACTCATCTTGTAAATATATTTCATGAGTATGTATCTTACGCGCGGACTCATAAACCAAATACAAAGCAGAAGCAATCATTAGCTCAGCTTGCACAAATCCAGCCAGACTTTCCGCTTTACCATGACCATAATTGTGTTCCTTATCTGCCGGTTGATGCGATTTGCGGATAGAAAAAAAATTCAAAGTAGAAGCAACCGCATCCATCATAGAATCCACCGCTGTAGCCAGTATTGCCAGAGATGAGGTCAAAAAAGCCACCGCAAATTTGCCTATAGCCAGCAATACCGCCACAGCAATCGCTATCATAGCAGTATTTTTTTGAATAGACTCTTTCTGATCAAGAGACAATAGATCGGCTGGCTTCTTCTTATCTTTCAAAAGTTTATTGGTTAGAATAGCACTCATATCTTTTTTTGTTCACTATTTATATATTTTCAAAAATTTCGAACTTTCACTTTTTTTCGGCGGGAACAATATTTTTTTGGATATGCTTGACTATTGCGCGGTACAAAGCCACTGCCGCGGTATTTTGCATAGGCCCGTCTGTATTGTATTGCGGATACGCGCTGCTTTTTACGATCACAACTTTGTGTTTGGGACTGACCCAGATATTTTGATTGTAAACACCTAAAGCCAAAAAATCTCCGTCACTGTCAGCCGGTATCCACCACTGGTAGCCATAACCATAAACATAGGCTTGGCCTTTTTCTTTCCTACCAGGCATAAGGTGCGGCGCATCCGGCGTTACTGAGTCAACTACCCATTTTTGCGGAACAATTTGTTGACCATTCCACTTGCCCTGATTCATATACAATAAACCAAAACGGGCATAATCGCGGAGTACTGCATTGAGCCCGCCAAAAACAAGTTCCATGCCTTCATTGTCCAACAACCAATAAGCATTTTCTTCGGTTCCAATTCTTTGCCACAATTTTTGGGTCATGTATTGTGATATTGTTTTTCCAGTGACTTCGCGCAAAATCATTCCCAGCACCTGAGTATCCATACTAACATAATGATTGACTGTGCCGGGTTTTCTTTCCGGTTGCAAAGACCGGACAAATTCGTCAATGGAAGTATTGAGAGCCAGAGCACGGCCCATTTTATTTATATCCGAATAAAAATCACCATAATCTTCATTAAAACGCACGCCTGAGGACATTTGGAGTACATTTTTAATGGAAACATTTTCATAACCACTTCCTTTTAAATAAGGAACATATTTGGTGACCGGATCCTTAAGGTTTTGAATCAAGCCATCATGGTAGGCGATACCAAATAGAGCGGATAGGATAGATTTGGCTACTGACCAGGAGATCACTTTTGATTTTTCATCGTTACCCAAATAGTATTTTTCAAAAAATATTTTGCCGTCATAAAGAACCAAAAAACCTGTGGTCCAGGTTTTTTTCAAATACTCCTTTGTTTTGTATTTTTTACCATTGAAATAAAAAAACGGCGGCAACACCTTATCTTGTGTCATACCTTGCGCAAAAGAAAACTCTGGCAAAACAAAAACAGAATCACTCTTGTAAACAATTCGTTTAGCAAAAATCTGATCCATATTGCGAAAATTGTGTACAATAACATCCGAATCAAACAAACGCATTACTTGCATCACTCGCCTTATTGGCTGATAGAAAAATATACCCAAAACCAAAAACACTGATACAGTGATCAATATAATCTTTATTCTTTTTGTTTTCATCCCATTATTCCTTTAAGACTTTTCGGTAAGTCCAGATATTAACTCAATCCGGGACGCATTGAGTTCGCGTTGTCAACACTTGCGATTTATGTCCAAACTCTACAAAGCAATGGAACATTCCACGAAAAAAGGTAAACGGCATCTTGCCTAGTGTTAAATTTATTTAAGTCCACAAAATAACAAATGCAAAATATTTTGTATCCGATGTTTGTCAACCATTTTACTATTTTTCGTTTATAAGACAAAATCCTTTTTTCTCCCTTGACAAAAAGAAGATACATATTTATATAAAATTGAAATTTGAAATTTATGAATATAAAAATAAAAACTAATTCAAGGACAAAAAAATGGGACTATTTATGAAAATGATTATGGCAATGATGTATCTATTGCCCAAAAAAATGCGCGATCAGATGAAAGCTCCCATGATGCAAAAAGGCAGATACGCTTCTGGAAAAAATCATGCTAGTATTCCAATGAATCTTACCAATCTTTTAGTTTGCGCACAACACTGCGGCACCTGTCCTAGTTATTCCGGTGTCCGAGGTGAGGCATTATTCTGCGCGTCCGGCCCCAGCAGCTTAGATATTGCCCAAAATGGTTGCAATTGTGTCACTTGCCCCGTTTTTGAAAAATGCGGCAGTCAAAGCAGCGGCTATTTTTGCATCAATGGGCCATGTGGACACCAAGAGAACCAGACCAAAGCAACCCAATTGACAGATACAACAACAAAATACCTGCAACGGTTCATGCCACAAGACAACGTAGAAACAAAGATGTCCGATAACGGCAATAACAATATTAAAAATGACAAAAAAAAAGATTTGCATACAAATATTCAGGATAAAGAACCAAACAATGAAAAAAAAATTACCATGCGTATCGGCAATAAACAAGTCACAACCAATTCCAATACAACCATACTAAAAACGTCACTGGATGCTGGAATCCCGCATACACATATTTGCGGCGGGCGAGCGCGTTGTTCCACCTGCCGCGTAATCATTACAGATGGCCTGGAAAATTGCCGGCCTCGTAATGACCCAGAGCAAAAACTTGCAAAACTCAAAGGATTTCCTGATCAAGTACGGCTTGCTTGTCAGACAACCGCCCATTCAGATATCGCATTAAGAAGACTTGTACTGGACGATGCGGACATTTCCGAAGCCATATCGCAAGGACGCACAAATCCAAGCGATTCCGGCCGGGAAGTAGAAGCAACCATACTTTTTTCAGACATTCGCTCTTTTACGTCATTTTCTGAATTTGCTTTGCCCTATGATGTGATACATGTTTTGAATCGCTATTTTGAACAAACGGGAAGTATTATTGATTCATTGGGAGGCTATATCGATAAATATATGGGAGATGGCATAATGGTTATTTTTGGATTGGATCAGCAACAAACACAAAACCATGCTATTCTTGCGGCACAGGCCGCAATAGGAATGAAAAAAGCCCTAAGCCAATTTAACACCTACCTTGCTGCCCACTTTGATCATGAATTTAACATTGGAATTGGATTGCATTCTGGAACAGTTATTGTCGGCAACCTTGGATTTTCCAAAAAAAGGGAATTCACAGCTATTGGCGATACTGTCAATACGGCTTCGCGCATAGAATCACTCAACAAAAAAACCAATACCACCATTTTGGCTTCCCACAGTACTTACCAATTGTCAAACCAGGTTTTTTCATGGGGCAAAACATACAAAACAAAAGTCAAAGGAAAAACAGAATCGATCATTGTTCACGAACTCTTGGACACAAACGCATAAAACTACTTTTTTTTCAAACCCTTGAAGTCTTTTGCCTATGCCAATTTTTATGATTGACAAGGCAGGGGATTACCCAAGGAAGGGTTTTTGTTTTCCCTGCATGAAAAAAATATTAGCAAACACGTTTTTTAATCTACAAAATGGGGAAAACTGCAAGAAAGAGGCGAATAGTGCAGTTAGATAAACCATTAATCATTCAAAGCGACAAAACTTTATTACTGGAAGTAAACAATCCATATTTTGAAGAAGCTAGAAATGTGATCGGACAATTCGCGGATTTGGAAAAAAGTCCAGAATACATGCATTTTTATCGCATATCACCTTTGTCTTTATGGAACGCAGCTTCGTCCAAAATGACCTATGAGCAAATCGCTAAAGGTTTAGAAAAATTTACCAAATATGAAATTCCCCAAAATGTATTGGTGGATATACGGGAACAAATCAGCAGATATGGCAAAGTCAAGCTAATCAAGGAAGAATTGCCCCAGGAAAATGATGCCCCTGAACAAAAGCTTAAATATCGATTGGCCATTTATTCTGACAATGAAGTTTACATCAAAGAAATTAGTAATCAAAAAACCATTATTCCCTATATAGAAGAAAAATTTAGTGCAAATAAATTTTATCTGAAACCAAATACCCGAGGTTTTATCAAACAAGCACTCATAAAAATCGGATATCCAGTAGAAGATTTGGCTGGATATGAAAAAGGAGCTCCCTACCATTTCAATCTTCTGCCATATAGCCATTCTCACAAAGAATTTGTCATTCGCGATTACCAAAAAGAAAGCATTGATCTTTTTTACGCGGACGGGAAAGTGGATGGCGGCAGCGGCGTTATCGTTCTTCCCTGCGGTGCTGGCAAAACAATTGTCGGCATTGGAGTAATGAACAAAATCCAGGCCGAGACTCTGATATTGGTAACCAACACGCTTTCAATTCGGCAATGGCATCAGGAAATTCTCGACAAAACCACCGTACCCATGGAAGACATTGGCGAATACAGCGGCGAGAAAAAAGAAATCAAATCAATAACCATAGCTACCTACAATATATTGACCTACCGCAAAAAGAAAGGCGAGGAATTTAGCCATTTCCATTTATTCACAGAAAAAAAATGGGGACTTATTATCTACGATGAAGTACACTTATTGCCTGCACCTGTATTTCGCATGACCAGTGAAATCCAGGCTATCCGACGCCTGGGCTTGACTGCGACACTGATTCGCGAAGACGGACTGGAAGAAGACGTATTTAGCTTGATTGGTCCCAAAAAATTTGATATTCCCTGGAAAGATTTGGAAAAACGAGAATGGATTGCCCAGGCAGAATGTATTGAAGTGCGCATACCCATGGATCCGGGCCTAAGAATGAAATACGCTACTTCCACGGACCGAGAGAAATTTCGTATTGCCTCAGAAAATCGTGATAAAATAGATGTAGCTCGGCAAATTATCGAAGAGTTTCCCGATGCAAACATTTTGATTATTGGGCAATACATTCAGCAACTGGAAAAATTTGCTCGCTCTTTTGGCTACCCTCTCATTACCGGCAAAATTCCCAATCGGGAACGTGAAAAATTGTACGCCTCGTTTCGCAAAGGAGATGTCAAAGTCCTCATTGTGTCCAAAGTAGCCAATTTTTCAGTTGACTTGCCAGACGCGAATATTGCCATTCAAATATCCGGCACATTTGGTTCCCGACAAGAAGAAGCCCAAAGGTTGGGACGCATACTGCGGCCCAAACAAACCGGAGAAAATAAAGCATTTTTCTTTTCATTAGTCTCTTCCGACTCAGTGGAAGAACGGTTTGCAGAAAACCGACAAAGATTTTTAGCAGAGCAAGGTTACAATTATTCTATTTACAACCGCGAAGATTTATCCTTTCCGTTGCAACCAAACTATAAAAGGCAATTGCAATAATAATTGGAAAAAAGAAATATCTCAAGGACAAAAAATGAAAAAAAGAAATCAAAAATTGAAAATATACAATCGTTTTACGTTTATAGTTTTATTTTTTTTTATAATGATCAACCAGGCAGCTTGCACCAGGTCTGTGCCGCTGCCAAGTTTTTTGGACCAACCAGCCAAAACAACAGAATTGATATTTTTTACTAATGGAAACCAGATACAAGGACTGACAAAAAACAAGCCCAAAAACTTGGTTCCACTGCAAAAAGATTTTGATTTGGAAGTCCGATTTGGTACGACCAAGAACTGTTTTCATTTTATGACATCAACATCCGGTATTACAAGTTTTTGCGCACCGGAAAAGAAAATATCCGAAAAAAGTCCCACCAATGCAATGCAGCATTTCAAAAAAATAGAAAACCAGATACCTATAACTGGTATTCCAGCCAGAGTATGGCGGACAAAAAGGGAACATACAAAGAATTTCAAAACCGGGTTGCATCTACGCCAGGGAGCATCAGGAAGTATGTATTGGATATCATCGTATGCTTTAGCAATGCTGCAAGCCGGCGATAAAAAAACCTGGCAATCACTACCCTCTGGAAACAGATACTATGACGCTGTATCAGATATTGTGGAAGTTCAATGGAACAACAAACCAGTTCTTTTGCTGGCAACTCCTTACAATGGATTGCGGTACGCGCGAAAAGATCAAATCAACGGCAAAAGAATTCGCTGGCGTCGTACTGGCAAAGGATTGCCTTATCAGCATTATGTGAAAGGCTTGGCCTTTTATGAAGCGATCAATAGCATTGTCTCATGCGGCGACAATATCTATGCGGCTTTGGGTTTCCAAAAAGGAATCATGATGAGCCAGGATCAAGGTCGAAATTTCCGCAAACTCGAATTGCCAGAATTGAAAAATAAATGGATACACACTCTTTCATGCGGCAAACAAAAAAGCCGGGAAGACATATTGTTGATTAGCGGAAACAACACAGCAATGACTCTGCACACAAAAAATCAAAAAATTGAACAAAATCTCAATATAGATAAAATCCTACAACGAATCGCCGGCCACACAGCAAATCAACCATCGCAAATCTGGTTATACTATCCCCAAATGTCAGCTTTTTTTCAAATTACTATTCCCATCGAGCGAAACACAAAAAAAATCACGGACGGGCTCCGAGGAGTGTATCTCCCTGCACATCATGCCAAAGGCAGACGACTGAAAAAACATCTGCAAAATATGAAAAAATCAAATCTCAATGCCATTGTTGTCGATTTCAAAGATGATTTTGGCAGATTGGTGTATGATTCCAAAATACCTATGGCAATAAAAGCAAAAGCAGTCAGAAAGATTTTGGATCCCAGAAAAGTTACTGAAATATCACACAAACATGGCATCAAAGTCATTGCCCGATTGGTTGTCTTTAAAGATAAGCGCATGTTTTTTTATAAAAACCAAAAATACACATTACGCAACAAAAAAACCAATCGGGCCTGGCAATTTCGCCGAGAATTTTGGGTAGACCCACACAATGAAGATATGTGGGATTACAACATTGCCATTGCCAAAGAATTGCAAGAAATGGGAATAGATGAGATCCAATTTGATTATATTCGTTTTCCCACAGATGGTCCGACCGGGTTGATTCGAAGTACCCACAATCCAATTCGCGCGAATTTACGAGTAGAAAGTTTGTATGACTTCTTAACAAAAGCAAATCAAGCCATTGATATTCCCATTGGTATAGATGTATACGGATTCAATGCCTGGTATCAAGCAGGAGCTATCCTGGGACAAGATGTTGCCCTGCTATCTAGACAAGTTCAAGTAATTTCTCCGATGTATTATCCATCTCATTTTGGTAATCTATGGTATCGAACCAGACCGCGAAGTCTACGCAGCTATAAAATATTAAAAGATGGTACCAAAAGAGCAGCCATGCTTTTTGCATCCAGCACAACGGTTCGGCCTTATTTGCAAAACTTTAAGTGGCGGGCTCCCACCTATAGCAAAGGTTATATTCTCAACCAAATTCAGGGGGTGCATGACAGTGGTGAAGATAGTTATTTATTTTGGAATGCAGCCGGAAACTATCGAGTGGTCTATGCTGCATTGAAAGATTATGACCCCAAGACTTACAAAGCCAAATAAACACGCAAAAGCAAAATAAAGTAAAATGTATTTCGTATATCGAGATAGCATTTCAGGTTTTCGTGTTCTGCTACATCAATATTTCCACTAATATTGTCCTGAAAAGTTCGTAATTAAAAACTGATATAATTCTTCAGATTTTAATCTTTATACGGAGAGGTATCGGTGCGAAAAGTAAAACTGAAACTACTGCCTTTATTTTCAATACTTTCAACGGAAATTTCACCTCCGTGGCGTTCAACCAGTTCTTTACAGATAAGTAAGCCCAAGCCCGTGCCCGCCTCGTCTTC
>CAZCVM010000012.1:0-9444 GCA_964501965.1 uncultured Leptospiraceae bacterium
TTCTTTCTGCCTTTCAAAATATCCCTCTTGTTACTTTAAAAAAATACTATTATATAAAAAATTGTGCAAAAGCGGTCTTTCACGCTTTTCGAGTTGCTGCAAGTCTTGATTCTCTGATTTTAGGAGAAAGGCAAATACTCAATCAATTCAAAAGTGCGTACCAAATAGCTCTAGCCAATAAAGCGACCGAATCTTTGCTCAATAGATTGTTTCAAAATGGCATTTCTGTCGGCAAGAAAGTGCGCAGTGAAACTATGCTAGGCATGGGAGCTGTTTCTGTAAGCCAAGCTGCTGTAGAGCTTACATTGGAAGTTTTCGAAAATTTGTTTGAAAAAAAAATACTTATTATCGGTGCTGGTGAAATAGCTAACCTTACTGCGCTACATCTGCGTGCCAAAGGTGTACAATCCCTCACATTCATCAATAGAACAAATGGCAAAGCCGAAAAGCTTGCAACATCATACAACGGAAAAACCGCCAATTGGTCCAACCTAAACGAAGAAATAAAAGAAAATGACATCATCTTTTCAGCAACATCCGCTCCCAATTTTTTGATTTTTCCAGATATGATAAAACCTATGCTAAATTTACGAAAAAATAAACCCTTACTATTAATGGACCTAGCAATGCCAAGAGACATGGACCCTGAAATAAACCTATTGGATCCAGTCTATTTATACGGGATTGACGATCTCAAACAAGTGGTAGATAAAAACATTGAACGCAGAAAAAAAGAAATTCCTAAAGCTGAAAAAATTATCCAACAAGAATTTGAAACCTATTTTGCATGGTATTCTAAATTAAATATAATGCCGGTCATCCGTCAAATTAAGGCCAATCTGGAAAACATTCGCCTGGATACCATTGCCCAATTTGAAAAAAAAGCTGCCAAACAAAAATTATTGAAAGAAAACAGTATGGACCAAAAAATTTTAATAGACAAGATTACCTCAAAATATTTGGACAAAATCATTCGGGAAATTATGAGCAGCTCTGAACATTTGCACGAAGCAAAAGAATGGGAAGATTTTTCTCAAAAACTAAAAACCATATTCAATATTCAAAAATCATAGTTCATTATTTTAACTCGCTAAAATTTCAAAATCACAATCGTTTAACAGACATAAAAAAATCTATGGAGCAGTATTATGCATAAAAAATCTTTGGATCGCGATCATATCCGGCAAATCATTGGCAAATATGAAAAATCTCTACCTCGATACACAAGCTACCCCACTGCTCCTGATTGGCAAGATATTGACAAGAATGATCAAGCTAAAATATTGTCTGATACTTTAACTTACAACAAAGATCTATCGCTGTACCTGCACATTCCTTTTTGTGAAAGCAGATGCCTTTTTTGCGGATGCAACACAATTGTTTCAAACAAAAAAAAACTGGCTGATTCATATTTAGATTTATTGATCAAAGAAATGAAACAATTTAGCAATTTTTGGTACGACAAAAATACAACACAAAGCCGAGTCAAACAGATACATTTTGGCGGCGGTACCCCAACATTTCTAACTATCCCGCAAATGAGCCGCATCAACCAGTGTATCAAAGACTATTTTTCAATGGATGCACATGAATTGGAGTATTCGATAGAAATTGATCCGCAGCCAACCGAACTGGATCAGCTTTATGCCTTACGGGAAATGGGGGTAAACCGTATTTCCATTGGCGTCCAGGATTTCAATGATAACATATTGAAACAAGTCAACAGAGTGCAAAGCAAGAAAAAAATAGAACAAATTTTTTCACTGGGCAGAAAGCTTGGCTTCTCCGGCATCAATATGGATTTAATTTATGGACTACCTGGTCAAAACAATATTAATTTTGCTTATACTTTAGCACAGACATTGAATCTTCAACCAGACCGCATAGCACTTTTTAGTTATGCTCATGTACCCTGGCTAAAACCTCATCAAAAAAGTTTAGAAAAATACGGCATACTGGAAGGATATGAAAAATTCTCATTATTTCTGGATGGTCTAGAACAATTTACAACAAATGGTTATCAATACATTGGCCTAGATCATTTTGCAAAAAAAAATGACGCTTTAGCGATTGCCCAAAACAACAAAGTACTCAATCGCAATTTTCAGGGTTATACCACCCACAGTGAACTAGATTTGATTGGCTTTGGAGTTTCCTCTATAAGTGCTGTGCAGACAGGTTATTGGCAGAATCCAAAAGATCTATCCCAATACCAAAAAAGTTTTGAAAACAATCCTTTACTTGCTATCCGAGGTCACCACAATACAGCGATAGATATATATCGCAAAAATATTATTCGGGAGATACTTTGCCATAGTCAATATTCTAATACAAATTGGCAAAAAGATTTGGCCGTTAAAGCCAAACACATAAAAGAAATCTTGACAGAATTGGAACAAGATCAACTGGTAAAAATAAACGACCAAAGCTTACAATTGACTATATATGGTCAGCTTTTCGCACGCAACATTGCTTCATTATTTGATATCTATCTACAGCAAAAAAAGAAATCTTCCAGACCACAATTTTCCAAATCTGTTTAGCCCTATTTATTAGCCATTAAATAATGATAAAACTTATGCTTCTTTTTAACAACTAAAATAATAAAGGATAAACTAAAATATCAATGAAAAAAAATACAAAAACAAAAACTGACAAATTGTATGATGTCATTATTGTAGGAGCCGGTCTGAGTGGATTGAGTGCTGCATTTCAATTGAAAAAAAAAGGCTATAGCATTCTTTTATTGGAAGAAAATTCGCATGCCGGCGGCAAAATCCAAACCCTTGAAGAAAAAAATACCATCAGCGAACTCGGACCGGATACTTTTTTAAGAAAAAGTCCTCAACTTATGCGCTTGATTCAAGCATTGCAAATAGATCACAAAATGATTGCATCCCAGGAACTAGCACGAAAAAGATATATATATATAAAGCAAAAGCTTATTCATCTCCCCATTGGAATGAAAGAATTTTTCTTTTCCCCTTTTTTATCACCTATTGGGAAAATCCGACTTGCGCTCGAGGCATTGCAAAAAAGCCCCAAAAAAAAAGACTATTCATCCCTAACTGTTGCAGATTTTTTTGGCCAGCGCATGGGCAAACAAGCGGTTACCAATTTATTTGATCCCTTTGTTTCAGGCATATATGCGGGCAATGTAAATAAACTAGGTGCTATAGACAATTTTCGCGGCTTGGTTAAAGCTCAAAAAAGGTACAACAGTTTATTCAAATTCATGAAAAAAGCCATGAAAAAAAAAATGGAACGAATAAAACAAGGGCATAAACCTGTTTCCGGCATGTACACATTTCCCCGGGGTTTACAGGAGCTAATCGACGCGCAAAAACAGGAATTGCAACACAATATTCAGTTTCAAAGCAGTGTCCATCAAATCAAACAGCTCGAACGTAGTAAACAATACCCAAAAAATCACTGGCAAATATCTTATCAAAAACCGGACAATAGTATTGGGCAAATTCATGGTAAAGCAATAATTCTTGCTACGCCCTCATACACGGCCGGAAAACTCATAAAACCACTGAACCAAACAGTGAGTCAAAATTTAGAAAGCATAGTTTATCCACCGTTAGCAACCGGCACTGTCTATTTTGATAGTAAAGATATTTCTCATAATATGGACGGATTTGGATATTTGATTCCCAGATCACAGCATATAGAGCTTTTGGGTGCAATATGGCATGGCTCTTTGTTTCCTGCACATGTCCCGCAGCAATACAAAGCATTTCGATTTTATATAGGAGGAGACACAAATTCCCAAATAGCGCAAAAGTCAGAAACAGAAATTGTGGCGCAAGTTGTCTCAGACATTCAAAAAACCATGAATATTACTGCGAACAAAAAGCCTGTTTTTTATCAATACCATTTAGAAAAAAAAGCAATTCCTCAGTATTATAAAGGGCATAGCAAAAAGATTGAATCCATTGTCAAAGAGCTAGACAATATCCCAGGAATTTTTCTTGCTGGCAATTATCTCAAAGGTGTATCACTAAATGATTGTGTCGAGCAAAGCAATAGAACCTGCTACCAAGTCATTAAATATTTACAAACATAACAACATACATTTTCTAAAAATATCTAAAGCGAGAAAACAATATGGCAATAGAAAAGCTGAAAGACCCGATCGAATTATTTGACAAATGGTTCCAAGAAGCTAATGATCATCCGGAAATTGCGGACGCGACAGCGATGTTTCTAGCCACTGCGGATAAGAACGCACGCCCATCGTTGCGAGCAGTATTACTGAAAGCTTATGATTACAAAGGTTTTGTATTTTATACAAATTGTGAAAGCCAAAAAGGGAAAGAACTATTGCAAAATCCTCAGGCGGCACTAACTTTTTATTGGGAGGTTTTGGGTAAACAAATCCGCATTCAGGGAAAAGTGGAAAGTGTCAGCGAATCAGAAGCTGATTCTTATTTTCATTCACGGCCCTGGAAAAGCAAAATCGGAGCCTGGGCTTCTCAACAGTCACGGCCCATGAAAAACAAACACCAGTTAAAAAAAAATGTAGCAAAATTTATGACAAAATATGCTATGAAAAAAATTCCTCGTCCGGCATACTGGTCAGGGTTTCGTGTTTTGCCTGAAAGCATAGAATTTTGGCAAGAAGGCGCGTATCGTCTTCATCAGCGTCTTGTCTACAAAAAAAATAGCACATACAAATCCATAGAAAATAAGACAATCTCCGTAGACAAAAATCCTTTGCCCCCTAAAAAACAAATATGGGACATCAAAAGATTATTCCCATAAATCTGGAAAAGAGCATGTTACAAAAAAATAACAAAAATTTTCGCGTAGCCATCAATATGGCCATGACCCTCGACGGAAAATCCATACTAGCGGATGGACAATGGCATAGTTTAACATCAATGGCAGACAGAAATAAAATGGATATCATTCGTGAAGGTGCGGATGTTATTTTTGCTGGAGCTGCCAGTTTGCGACAAGACAATGCTAAACTGTATGTTCGCAACAATACAAACGCTCATCATCCCATACCGGTAATCTTTACAAAATCAGGCAAGCTCTCACAGACTCTCCATTTATTTCAAAAACCTCACCCGAAACCAGTGATCGTCTGCTCCAAACAAGCCCAAAAAAAAATTGCAGCTACATTAAAAAAAACGGATTATCAAAATTATACATGGGCCGGATGGCATGAACTCATTGACCTCATCGAATGGTTATCATTACAATACAATGCAAAAATTTTTTTACTGGAAGGAGGGCCAAAACTCAATGCGTTTTTTTTTCAACAAGACCTGATCACGGATATGTATATAACGATTGTACCATTTATCGCAGGCGGCAAAGGATCCGGCCCAGTCCAATACACCAATCAAAACCATTCAGAAAAAAAGATCATGAAAATATTTCAACAAAAAGCTCAAATTGTTTCTTGTCAGAAAATTGAAAATGAGGTCTTTTTACATTATTCTTTTTGTCATTAATCCTTTTTCTTGGGCTCAATACGCAAACTTTTCAATTGGTCCTTTGTGCCTACATCCTGCATAGTTTTTTGTAAACGCCTCGGAATTTTTTTATCCTGATCAATTATTTCGGCAGTAATAAAAATTACTGTTTCCTGGGTTACTGTGGCATACACAGAAGAACCAAATAAATATTTCAAAATTGGGATATCCTTCAAAAAAGGTATACCAGCGGTTTCTCTAGTTTTTTTTCGCGACAACAATCCTCCAATGATTATCCTTTGGCCATCTGTTAGATTCACAACTGTACGCGCTGTGGTACTGACCTTCTCAGGAGCTTTTCCCAGTTCGCCGTCTTTACCAAAAGCAACAAATCCCGGAGAAGAAGATACTTCGATATCAATATCCAGGTTTATCATATTTTTTTCTTGTACATAGCGAGGTAGAAAAGATAATTTTGTGCCAACCTCTAAAAACTTAAATGATGTAGTTTGAGAATTGTTTACTCCGGCAGTTGTGGTTTCATTGTAAGGTATACTTCGGCCAATATGTATCAATGCCTTTTCGCTATCATTGGCAATAATAGTTGGCGTCGCTAAAGTCGTAATATTGAGATCTACTCCCATCATCGACAAAGTAGCTTGAACAAAATCCGTTGGACGCATTTTTGAAAACGGTTGTTTAGCTTTACCAAGAATGGTCAAAGAACCATTGCCCGTACTATTTTGTGACGCCGAAAACTGACTATTGATAGACTCCACATTGCCGGCAGTAGCTTCCCAATTTATACCAAGCTGAGTTTGATCATTCAGTTGGACTTCCAAAATATGCGCAGATATTTTGATCTTTTTTTTAGGCTCTGTAAAAGGACGCAAAATCCTTTCGATTCTTTCCATATTTCCCGGTACATCCGTTATAACCAAATGATTGCTTCTTTCATCGACTGTTATTTTGCCGACGCGCTCTGTCAAAGCTGGCCCCACAGAATTGGCTATGGATTTAATATTGCCCTGAAAAATTTTAAAAACCCTCGTTACTGTTAAGTAAGACAAAGCTAGTTTTCGATATTCTTCTTCTGTGACTATTTTTATCACTTTATTTGGTTCTTCGATATAATATAGCCCATTGATATCCAAAATATCCTTAATGGCCTGCTTGGCCGGCACATTCTTTAAATTCACACTCGTTTTCCCGCCTACCTTATCACTGATAATAAGATTCAAATCTGTTTGTGCAGCAATGGATCTCAACACATCCTCAATACTGGCATTGGAAAAATTCAAAGAAACTTTAGGCCCGCCAGTCAAATACTTTATTTTAGGTCGGACAAGGTCTTTGCTGCGCTGGGTCAAACTTTCGTCTAAATTTTCGCCTTTCCCCTGTTTCTTTTGTTGATTCATAGTTTTTTGAATCTCTTCCGGCAAATTTTGATTATTTTCCTGCCCCGAAACACTACCTGAGGGAACATAAACAACAAAACAAAGAATAAACAATATTTGACCTATTTTTTGTCTATTCACACCGAAAGGCAAAAACAAAAAAACTTGACGAAATCCATTATCAATCAGATTGCTAAAATAGTTCATTTCTTATTTTCCTTTAAATACCCAGTTCTTTATTTTTTTATTGGACGCCAACCAACCCTATCAATCACATAACTCTTGCCAGAAATATGATCCACAATAATCTTTTTTGCGTCAATTTTTATTATTGTATTCAATCCAAATTCTTGATTTTCATGAACAAGTTTCTTTTTCCCAGATTTGCTCAAAAGCAAAGCAGCAGATTTCTCCCCTTGAACAATTCCGATCAGGCGCAAGCCAGGTCCGGGATCTTGAGCTGCTGGATCTATTGTTTCAATTTTTTGATAATCCGTTACAATATTATTTTTTTTATTGCTCTGTGAATTTGCACGCCGAGGCGCAAAAAAATATTGAAAAGGATTTCTGCTTTCTATTTTCAATTGAGCCAATGTTTCTCTTGGGACCAATTTAATTTTGTTTTTGAATATCTGATCTTGAACCATTTTTTTTCTTCCACTATTTTCTTCATTTCTTCGTTCATCCCCATCTTCAGAATTTCTATTTGCTGGACGAGATGAAGATGAAGAATTATCTTGATTTGGTAAAATATCCTCATAATCCTCATTGTAATATGAGTTTATAAAAACTCGTATCCCATTTATCCAAATAATGGCAACAAGTACGCCTAAAACAATCGTTAGTGGTTTAGATCGTCGAAGGTTCATTTCAATAATCATCCGTTTTCATTGGTTTAGTTTGTATAAAAGTATTCGATGTACTTGTTCCTTCAATAATGGCTTGAAAAACAATTTGATTGCCTTTTTCCCGCATAGTTACTGTAGCAAACCGAAGAGGCAATTTACCTACTTCTATAGCCTTGATAAATGCCCACAAATCATGAAAAGAGGCCAGCGCATTGATTTTAACGGCGTATTGTTTATTCTTGTTTACCTGTTCCAGTTTTTCTATATTCAATTGAGCTAATTGATTGCTTTGAGCAAGTTGAGAGATGTATGCCAACATTTCAGCACTGGAAAAATCTAAAATAATTTCATTTTGAATCTGTTCGATCTGCTTTTGGTATTTCTCATGCTGAGAAAATAAATTTCCTTTGTTGTACAAGCCAACTGCTTTTTGACGCATTTTTTGCCATTGATCCATTTCATGCTTTTCATAATAATAGTACACAATAAAGCCAAGCAATACCGAATTGATCAGAATCAACAAAAAAAATGATAAATAAGAGCGCCATTTATTCCTTATATTCAATTCCACAGCCATTTCCCCTGAACCACAAAATACAATTGCGCTCTCTTTTCTCTTAACAAGGAAATGGAAATATCGCCTTGCTGATTTCCTATTTCCTTCAATTGTTTCATAAAAACCTGAAAGGACTTCTGATCTTTAGCCCATCCTTCCAACAAAAACTGTTTATCATTCTTAAATGTGCCTTTTACCACACGAACATCTTTAGGCAATTTTTTTACCAATTGATACAAAAAATAGGAGATATCACTTCTGTTTGTATCTGCCTGTTCATATTTCCGAAGCATTTTCTGTGATTTTTCAATTTTCTTAATCAGTTGTTCTACAAAAAGAATTTGTCTTTTATAAATTTGTTTTTTATTTTGTACATCTTTCTTATCAATAAAATGAGAAGAACTATCACCTAAAAATTTTTTATTGGTCAAAGCAGCCAAAGAGCCCGGTCTCAATTGCAACTTTTTTTTTCCTGACTGCTCTATCACTGTATTATTCAACAAAATATCATCTTCCAAATTTGAAATGCTATAATTCACAAAAGTATGCAAAGCCGCGACAAATAATAATGTTTGCAAAGCTACCAAACTAAACCAACGCTTCCGGTATCTGGCAAATTTTTGTGTTTTTTTCAATAGATTTGCAGGCAACAAATTAATTTTGATAACTCGATTCAAAACTAAACCAACCATAGCCGGCAATTCTACAAAAAATCTTTCCACTGATTTGGCTGGAAAAACATATTTTTCTTCTTGTTCTATACCAACAAAGTATTTTAGAAAACGTGTTTTTTCTGAATCCGGAAAAGAAGACAAATCTCCAATAAAACGCAATGTCGAAAAACGACGGCTCATATCTTTTGATTTTGTGTATTGCGCAAGGGCATGATCCATATCTTTCAATTGATTTACTAAATTTTTTGCATAAGAAGTATAGGAAAATAATAGCATACCATTGGCAAAAATATTGATTGTGCATGACTGTGGTTCAGGATATAGATAGGCAACCGTTCGATTCCGACTTGTTTTTAACGCATTAATAAAAGAAAAATTGGAAATACTTAGCTGTTTCAACTGCAAATTTGCTTTACGAAAAGAGTCCCAGATTTCTTGAATTTGCGCGTGCTTGGCGATCACTGCCAATAAAACGTATTGCCGATCACTTTCTCCTAAAATTTGATAAGAAAAATCCATGGTATGGGGATTGTAAGG
>CAZCVM010000012.1:9454-19766 GCA_964501965.1 uncultured Leptospiraceae bacterium
GATGCCTGGCTACTTCCAAATGAATACCTTTATTCAAATCTTCTTTATTCATTTTGGGTAATGAAAAAAATTCACTGATCGTGGATTTTTCAGATACATTGGAATAAATTACATGATCCTGGATATAGGGATAACGCAAAACCAATCTTTTCAATGGTTCTTGCAATTCTTCATCCGGCATAAACCATTCAACATCAATATTTTTTATCTTGTGCCCAGAAATATCCCTTTCGATTTCGATAAAATACAAAGCTTCTTCAGTGATATATATACCAATTTTGTACAGATTTAGAACAAATTTGAACCTCAACCAGTATTTTTGAATTATTTCTTTCATCATTCAATCACTTTTTCAATCACTTTTACTTCATTCTTATTGATTTGTTCTTTCCCAGGCAAATAAAAAACTCCGTTGCCGCAAAAGCCTTTTTTTATTTTTATTTTGCGAAAAAGCTTGCATCTTCATTAGAGTTTGATTATTTTTATATTTTTCACAATGCCATTGTACAATTACCGGATTTTGAGATTCATTTATCAGCTTATCTTTTGACAATGCATTTGAATTTAATGTATCAAAATTACTCTCTGTCAAATTCTCATAAAACAAATAATTATTTTTTTTCAATGTATCCATTTTTTTAACGTCGCTGTAAAATGAAATTTGTTTTTGCAAATAATAATAAATTTTGTTATTCATTTGCACTTTGGATAAAACAAAATCATTGGTTATATGGGTTACTTTTTTATGTTCCTGATTATCTGTACCAATATCAGAAGCATCCTTATTTTGAAAAGATTGACTGATATATTTTGTGTATATAAAATGAATTTCTTTTTGATTGCATTTTATCAATTTTGCTTTTCCAGACCAAAGCGACAACTGATAAAACAATGATTCTAAATTTTTTTGACTTTGTCCCATTTTTTTTTCTTTTTGAAAAACTAAACGTAAATTGTCCAAAGAAAAATATATCGTTCCCATGACAATACCAATAATAAATACTGCAACCAGCAATTCCATCAACGAAAAAGCCCGGTCCAAAGAATACTTTACCATAAAACGCATTACCCAAATTAATAATCATACAAAAGCGGAGGAATCATATTTTCCGCCAAAATTGTCACCAAAATAGATTTGGAATTCGGTTGCTTTGTCTGGTTATTGGTGTTCGTCTCGTACAACCTTTGAGATGCTTTATTTCCAATCATGTCGTATATTTCAATTTCCAGCATCCAAGGATTTTTAGCCAACACTTTTCTGTTAATACGCCATTTTAAATTATTTTTTTCTTGATACAGTATTTCTATATTTTTGTTTTGAAAAACAGAATTCAAAATTCTTTTTTCCTTTATGACTGATGGTATTTTATTTCCATATTGCTTTTGCATTTTTTCTCTTAATAATAGCTTTTCTGCGTCCGTCAACAATATCTTAATAAAATAAAGACCGGATGCTATTTGCTTGGCTATTGTATCCGCGCCATCAATTTGCTTTTGTTTTACATTGCTCAATTTACCAATAGCCCGGGCACTCCCAATAATTTGGATAACTGTCGACAAAACGATAGAAAAAACCATTAGAGCCACCAATACCTCCATAATAGAAGAACCACGAAGATATTTGTTTTTTTTTCCAAAAACCAAAAAAAATGAAAAAAGAATGATTCCACTAATCAAAATTTTGTCCTTCCCTCAAAAAAATATCATCCCTAGTTCCTTTTTTACCATCCGGCCCCAAAGAACCCAATTCAAAAAACTGACCCGGAACTCCGCCGTCCGAAGAGAAAGATTTGTAAAAATATGGCCGACCCCATTTATCTACCAGTTTATTGCTATTCGAAAAATATTTCTCTTTGATTAATACATCCAAACTTCCTGGAAAGCGCATATCATTTTCATTGTAATAGAGAATAAGATTGTCCTTAATAACGCGCAATTCCTGCTGTGTTGTACGTATCTTGGCAGTACGGATATACTTAAATAGCGAAGGGGCTAAAGCAGTAGCCAGAATACCTATTATTGCCAGAGCTATCATCAATTCTAGCAAAGAAAAGGCCCTTGATTTATAACTGTCCCTAAACATCTTCAAACATCCTCTCATTATTGATGCCTTGCTTTCCTCTATACATTCCTTAAACAAATTCATTAAGAACTTCAAAGGAAAACCTTAGCAAACAAGGGACAAGAGCTATTATATAGCAATAAAAATTCAAGGAGATAATAGAAAAAGATACCGGTTATATCAAAAAGTTGTGTCAGGAGAGTTTATATGAACCGTAATTTGCAAAGGAGCACTTTTTACGGATTTTTTGTAGCCCAAAGGGGCTTTTTTTACAATATCCTTGCGAAGCTCTTCTTCCAGGCGATCTGATAAATGAATATCCACAATATCCCCTGTTTTTTCATCATAGATGTGATGATGAGGCGACATATTCGTATCATAGACAGATTTGCCCATTGGAATATCCAATTTCTGAATCAACCCATGCTCCAAGAAAAGATTAAGAGTATTGAATATTGTCGCACGGGAAGCCGATGGAATTGATTGGTACACCATATTCACAATTTGGGAACTCGTCAAATGCCGGTGCGAACGAAGCAATAAACAGCCTATTTCCACACGAGGCTTTGTCAAGCTAATCCCTCGATTTCTAAAAAATTCAATTATTTCATTTTTGTCTTCAACCAACATAATAAGTCAAATATAAATAAAGAAATTTAAAATGCAACTTTTTTTAGACATAAACTAAGTATTTTAAAAAATTTGTTGCTTTTTTTTAGACTAAGTATAAATTTTAAGTATATTATATCACATTTGGAGGAAAAATGGAAAATTCAATGCCACTTATCGGGGATGCCTTTCCCGAAATCAAAGTTCAAACTACACGAGGAGTCATAAATCTACCTGGAGACTTCAAAGGAAAATGGTTTATCCTGTTTAGTCATCCTGCGGACTTTACTCCGGTATGCACAACAGAGTTCTATGCATTCCAAAAAAGATACGATGAATTCAAATCTCTCAACACTGAGCTGATCGGTTTAAGTGTGGATCAAGTCTTTGCGCATATCAAATGGGAACAATGGATCAAAGAAAACTTGGATACAGAAATTCAATTTCCCATTATAGCGGACACTGGAAAAATATCGGAAACATTGGGTCTGATTCATCCAGGCAAAGGCACAAATACAGTACGTGCCGTTTTTTTTGTTGATCCCAGTAGCACTATTCGGGCAATTCTCTACTATCCGCAAGAATTGGGTAGAAATTTTGATGAATTTTTGCGCATGATTAAGGGATTTCAATTATCGGATAAAGAAAAAGTTGCCATTCCTGCCAATTGGCCGGAAAATGAACTAATACAAGACAGGGTCATCATTCCGCCAGCCACGGATATAGATACAGCCAATAAACGGCTAAGTCAATACGATGGCTACGACTGGTGGTTTTGTCATAAAAAAGTATAATTTTTTGAAAAAAAAGTATGCACTATGGACAACAAAGCATCGTCCGTAGTGCATACTTTATTTCTAACGAACCACTCCAAAAGAAAAAAATCAAATGAATACTAAAAAATTCAGGAATTTTCAAATTGATTTTTAGCCTGACATGCACTATCATAGGCCAATTGCACAGCCACTTGCGCCCGTTGTTTGAGTTCCCGGGGATTTTCATCTTTGCCATGCAATACATCACCAAAAGAAACAAATGCATGATGCCGCCACATTCGGCCAGTTTTACCGATATGATTACTTAAAGAGTCTTCCCCCCAGCCTTCCACTTCCATGTTTGCATAGGTCAAACCAATGGTTTGAATCGGTATTGTATCCATTACTGCGGATTGAAAAACCCCAACTTTGAAATCTCTAAGGATTTCTTTATCTGTTGTTGTTCCTTCCGGAAAAGTAATGACAGTAGCTCCTTGGACCAAACCTTTGGCAATGTCCCGAATGCTTTTTGCACCAGATTTGGCAGAAGATCTATCCACAAATAAAACCCCTACGCCCCAGGCTCCCAGTCCTAAAATTGGCATTCGTTTTACTTCCACTTTGGCCAAAAAAACTGTAGGAAACAATGACCCCAGGACAAATATATCCCAATAAGAAATATGATTTGCAATCACCAAAGTGCCTGATCCTACTTTTTTCTTATCACCAATGACATGTACCTTTATGCCAAAAATCTTACATGAGGACCATGCCCATGACCTTAAAATTCTTTTTCCAAAAAAAATCCGTATGCGATAAGGAAAAGGAAATAAAATCATTCCCAGTGTTGCGTGAACAATAACAGATATGATCTCAAAAAAAATTCGTATATAAAACAAAATAGTACGCATAGTAAAACCTCAAAACAAGAGACATCTGATCTTTTTTGCAAAGAAAAAAAATTTATTTATTGTGTCAAGCTCAAGAAAAGCCTAGAATCATATATTTTTTTCCAATTTACATTTTTTTTAGAAAAAAAGTTCTTTAAATATAAAAAGAAGTATTGAAAATCGGATACAATTAAATCAATATAGCATGGAATATGGAGGCACGAATGAGCGACAAACAAACTATTCTCACCAAGGCAAGTGACTTGCTAAAAGAATGGGACGGCAAATTGGCTGATTTGGAAAAACAATTGAATGAAGCCAAAGATAGCACCCAGGGTGAAATCAACAAATATATCGAGGACTTAAAAGCAAAAAGAGATGAATTGCAAAAAAAAGTAGAAGAGTGGCAAGGTAAAGGTGAAGAAGCATTTGGAGAAATCCAAAAAGAATTTGAAAGACTAGGTGGAGAAGTTTCTAGAAGCTTCAACAACATAACTGAAAAAGTTAAAGGTTTGTTTGCAGAGAAAGAATCCAAATCTACTATGAATTAATACAATTCTCTAGATTACAAAAGCTGCCGTGCTTTCGGCAGCTTTTTTTTTACATTATTTATTGGATGGCCTTATGAAGACGCTGATACGTTACCATAAGTTCTTCAGGAAGCATTTTTGTTTCTCCAATCACAGGCATAAAATTTGTATCACCCTGCCAACGAGGCACAATGTGAATATGCAAATGCTTGGAAATACTTCCTCCAGCCACTTCTCCCATATTGATTCCCACATTGAATGCTGCTGGACGATAAACTTTTTTCAACAAATCCACCCCAAAACTTGTCAAATGCATCATTTCCGCCTGAACCTCTGAAGTTAGTTCGCACAGATCTCCTATATGACTATTGGGCAAAACCATTAAATGACCAGAATTGTAAGGATATCGGTTTAGTATTAAAAAAGTATTTTGATTGCGAATCAGTACTAGATTTTCCGGATCAAAAGCAGAGTCTTGCCCCAAAATCTTACAAAAAATGCAATCTGATTCTTGCTTATTTTTCGCTTCGGTCATAATATACTTTCCTCTCCAAGGAGTATAAATTCTTTCCATATTTCCGTACCCTTCCACTAAAAATCCAAATACTCATTCTATATTCCAAAATTGTTCAAAAATTACAACGCATAAAATAAATATTTATAATGAATGGACTTCAGCCAGTAAACGATCGATTATTTCCGATTCTGAAATTCTATCTATCTTAACACCCTTTTTAAACAAATCGGCAAACCCTTTTCCATAGGCTATTCCAATATCCGCATCCCGCGCCTCACCTGGTCCATTTACAGCACACCCCATCACTGCTACCCGGATAGGCTTATTTATATGAGAAAGCGATTTTTCAATCTTATCAGCAATGTCCCCCAATTTATTTACTCCTACCCTGCCACAGGTGGGACAAGAAACCATTGTTACTCCAGTATTGCGCTTCCCCAATGTCTTTAATATTTCCTTGGCAACAAAAATTTCTGATACTGGGTCTCCCGTTAATGAGACGCGGATCGTGTCACCAATACCCTGATCCAACAAAATACCGAGACCAATTGCAGATCTTATGGCCCCATGAAGCTCTGTGCCGGCTTCGGTCACCCCTAAATGCAATGGGTACGGAACCATATCTGCAATTTTTTGACAAGCTTCAATCATCATCATAGTATGAGAAGATTTTAGCGCAATAACAATATTGTCAAACCCAAAAGAATGGCATATCTCCACATGTTTCATGGCACTTTCAACCATTCCTTGTGCTGTAGGAAATGAATATTTTTCCAGAAATTCTTTTTCCAGAGATCCAGCATTCACGCCAATACGTATGGGAATATTTTTATCTTTGCAAGCAGCCAAGACTTCTTCAATTTTGTGTCTTGCGCCAATATTTCCTGGATTTATACGCACTTTATGAACACCGGCATTAATTGCGCCTAATGCCAGCCTATAGTCAAAATGTACATCAGCGACTAAAGGAATATGAACCTGCTGCAAAATCACTGGCAATGCATTTACTGCTGCCGGGGAATCCACTGCAACTCTGACTATATCACAACCAGCTTTTTCCAAATCATGAATTTGCTCAACGGTTTCTAGCACATTATCTGTCTTTGTATTTGTCATAGACTGAATACTAACCGGAGCACCACCACCTATAAACAGGTCCTTTACTTTTATTTTCTTAGATTGTCTAGTCACAGTAAATCAAATAACTTTCTTTCTGGCGGAATGTGTCGCTAAATGTCAATGAGTTAAGGTCTCCAATTTTTCGGCCATTAATATGATTTCATTGGTTTTGTCATTAAGATTTCGAATCATATCATTGATCTCATCGCTTACGCCTGCAATTGCTTCAATATCACGAATATGATTACTAATCGATTCTTTCATAATAGTTGCATTTTCGCTGTGCTTTTCTAACAATGTATTTGTGGATTTCATATTGGAATAAATTTTTTCACTTATGCTTTGCTGATTCAAAAACAATTCGTTGCGTGTGGCAACCATAGCCTCGAACAAATCAGCAGTAAATGACACATCCGTGAAAAAATTGTTTAATACAGACATTTTCTTTACAGAATGTTCAATATTCTCTTTCCCTGATTGTATTTTTTGTCCCAATCCATCAATTGAATTTACTATGCTCACAATTTGTTTTTTTATACTATCAGAATTGACACGGGAATAATCGGCAAGTTTTGTGACTTCATCAGCGACAATGGAAAAACCTCGCCCATGTTCGCCCGCACGCGCTGCTTCAATCGCTGCGTTCAATGCCAACATATTTATTTGATCAGATATCTCATTCAAATTTTCTAATGCTTCTTCTATAGAACCTGAGACTGTATGCAAATCTGACAGCAAAATTCCAATATCGTTAAATTGTTTTTTATTTTCCGATAAAAAATTTTCCATTTCTTCAATAGATTTTTCAATTGATTCTTGGTCCATCTTTTCACCTTTTTCATCGTTGCTAAAAACGGACGTATCCTGGATCGCAGAAATACTTACAGAATTGACCATATCCTCTACCAATCCTGTAGAAGATACAGTAAGGCCATTAATATTCTTTCTTTCTTCTTCCTGAGCATAAATATTTTCCACAACACTGGAAAGCTTGCGCCAACCATCCAGAGACATCTTGACCAATTGATCAGAATTGTTTGTCAAATCTCCGCTTATTTTCATTAAGTCAAAGACCAAAGTCCTTTGATTCTCAAAAACATTGCGCAAATGATCTGCCATAATTACGACGCTTTCAATCAATTCTTTAAATACAACACTACCAAACATTGTAGGCACAAATAAGGGCGCAGCTGCCCGCAAAATTATCAATCCACCCGGCAGATCAGGCACCAACACGCCATAAATATTAATGAATTGAGCAACAGCTATGGAACCAAACGCTAAAACCAATCGAATACGGTAACTTTTACGAAATTTAATGAGATAAAAAATGGAAAATCCCAAAACAATCAAAAAGAATATGGAAAACAACAACTGTAAAAATGATTCTGCAAATATCATTCCTGGTTGAAAAATATATAACCAGTACGCCTGGATCATCAAATAGGACAATAAAACAAATCCCATGCCATATTTAATAAGAAGATCAAACCTTGTTTTATTATTGATAAAATTGAAAATAAAAGCTCGTGCCAAAGCTAACACAATGATAGCAAATAACGCATTGAAAAGAAGAGGCAAGATTGTTTGTGACAGGACAATGTTATAAAAAACTTTAAGTATTAATACTGTAGTTGTCGCAATATTTATTGCCGTGATGCTAGCAGAAGCAATGATCTTAAAAATAAGATCATCTCGTTTTGTACGACGATATTCGGCAGCCAAAATATAGACCATTGTAGAAAACATAATGGTCTGCGTAAAATGTAAAAAAGCTAAGCCAGAATCCGTTTGTAAAAATTGTAAAATTTTCACAGAAACCTATTTGCATCCTTAATTTGTATTACAATTTATGATATTAAAATGTCCTTAATTCGTTCAAAATCATCTAAATCATAGAAAAAAATTTCTATTTTCCCTTTACCGTTGTTATAATCAATATGAATTTTTGTACCCATTACTTCACGCAGTTCTTCTTCCAACATCTTGATTTGTGCATCTTTATTTTTCTTATCGCTCTTTTTGCTGGATTTCTTGGTTTGTTTTTGATCCAAAGCTTTCAAAAAATCATTTTCATTTTTAATTGCATTTTCCAATTGACGCACGGACATTTTTTGTTCTACAACATCATTAAAAACTTTGTTTCGAGATTTTTCATCTTTTAATGAAAGAAGCGCGCGTGCATGCCCACTAGATATCTCTCGGTTTATCAATGCATCTTGAATATTAGCTGACAAATCTAGTAACCTCATTGTATTTGCAATAGTAGCTCGATCTTTCCCCACTCGATCAGCCAATTCTTGCTGTTTTAGTTCAAAACGAGTCAATAAAAGTTTGTAAGCCTTGGCTTCTTCTATGGGGTTTAGGCCTTCTCTTTGAATATTTTCTATTAATGCAAATGAAATATTTTCCAGTTCTGACACATCCCTCACAATTGCAGGAATAGAGTCTAAATTTGCTATTTGAGCTGCCCGAAATCTTCTTTCCCCAGCAATGATTTCATATTTATTGCCATTTCTCTGCACCACAATCGGCTGGATAATCCCATTCTTTTTTATGGATGCGGCTAGTCCTTGCAGTGCGAGTTCATCAAAAGCTTCTCGCGGCTGCAATTTATTGGGCAAAATAGTATTCAAAGGCAATTCCAGGATTTCATTTTTTTGTATAGAAACTCCTTCCAGAATTTCATCGACCTGGTCCGCGCCCAACATAGCCCCAATTCCTTTGCCCAGACTTTTTTTCTTTTTAACTAGATTGGACACGCGCAATCACCTCTTGGCCAAGTTTTTCATAACTCACTGCGCCAGTACAGCTTCTATCATAAAAATTTATGGGTTTTCCATGAGAAGGTGCCTCAGACAAACGCACATTTCTAGGAATAATTGATTGAAAAACTTTGTCTTTGAAATATTCTTTCACATCTTCTACAACCTGGTTAGCAAGATTGGTACGGCTATCATACATTGTCAATACAACGCCATCAATAACTAAATCTCTATTAAAATTCTTTTGTACCAATTGTACAATTTTTAACAGTTGTGTTAATCCTTCCAGGGCATAGTATTCACATTGTAAAGGAATTAAGACAGAATCAGAAGCTGTTAAACTATTCAGGGTCAGTATGCCTAAAGAAGGAGGATTGTCCAATAGAATGAAATCATATTCATTTCTGATTTCTGCGATTGCATTTTTAAAACGATACTCTCTTTGCTCATCATCGAGAAGCTCAATCTGAGCACCTGACAAATGTATATTGGCAGGTGCCAAGTCTAAATTGGGAACACTTGTAGACAAAATAACATCCCGAATATCCATGCCGTCAATGATGACATTATAAATAGTTTTTTTCAGGCCATCCTTATCAACACCTAAGCCACTTCCAGCATTTCCTTGAGGATCAATATCAATTAATAAGACCTTTTTGCCCATTTCCGCTAAATAAGCGGCCAAATTGATACATGTGGTTGTTTTACCAACTCCACCTTTTTGATTACTTAATGATATGACTCTACCCATATTTCCACCCAATAAAATAAATAATTATGGTTGCCAATCAGCTCCCATATTGAACCAATAAATAGTTTTATTAAGAATATCGCTTTTCGGAAGCTTTTTTCATGGCACTATATTTTTTTTGTGGCAAATCTACACAATCAAAAAATTGTATTTGCCATAAAAGACGGTTTCCCAATTTTTTTGGGAAACCATTGTCCACAAGCTGACTTATTTTGCCGCCATAAGATTGAATAAACCGAGTTGCGACTTGTCTTTCATGGTCATCATTGGTCTTCCAAAAAAGGTAAAGACCATTTTCTGCCAATATTGGAAGT
>CAZCVM010000013.1:0-15185 GCA_964501965.1 uncultured Leptospiraceae bacterium
ATTTGTCAAATTGAAAAAATGCTTTTCAGGCCATTTTTTGGTAAACCAAACTGAACCAGGGGCAATGCACACAATCGGCGCATGGGATCGATCAAATGAGGAATCACTTTTTTTTGTAAGCAAAGAAGATAAAAGAGCCTGCCCGGTTTCTTGATTTTTTTTTGTCGGAAAAAGCTTAGTGCGCCAGGGCATGGGAAACAAAAAATCATGGCCTTTAGCTGAAATATCCGGCACTCCATCTTGGTTTGCCAAAAGTGGACGCAACAAATCCAATTGTCTTTCTATTTCCAAAACACCACGGCGAAACAATACTCGAATATCATAAAACCAAAAAGAAAACCAGGGACGGCTATAACCAATTTTAATTTGAATTTTTGATTTTTTTATTAATCTCGCGCTTGTCATCGAACGATGAGGAATGATTGCCAGCGCATAGTTTGTTTCGCGCAAAATTTTCACTAAACGGTTAAATTCTTTATTTTTGTGTTTTTGGGATCTTTTGTTGAAAACATGAACCTGGCGCACATTTGGATTGCCCATCAGAACAAAACCGGTTTCTGGAATGGTTACAACATCAATATTCGCCTGTGGATAGAGTTTTTTCAGGCAATGGAGCATAGCCGTACAAAGAATCATATCTCCTAGAAATGCAGTGTGCACAACCAATATATTTTCATTGGCCCGCCATTGTTTTGGCAAATGTCCATGCCAATTCGGTTTAGGTACTGATCCCAAATATTTTTTTAATAGTTTAGTTATTTGTCGCTTTGCCATACAAATGAAAGATGATTTACTGAAATATTTGCCCAAAATGAAATTTTTATCGACAATGTCTTTCCATATAAATAACTTGTCCATAAATAAATTAATGCTTTTTAGCACAAACACTCTTTTTCGGAGATAATTATGGGATTAGGAACAACAGAATTAATCATTATTTTTGGTATCATTTTACTGGTCTTTGGAGCAGGCAAAATTCCCAAAGTAGCCCGTGATTTGGGTTCTGGTATCAAAGAATTTAAGAAATCCTTAAGCGGAGAAATAACAGAAGACAATTCGTCCAATCAAAATTCTTCCAACCAAAGTGAAAAAACAGCTCAAAACTCCAATCAACAAAATGACAAAAAATCCTGACACGTCCAACTGCTATTGGCTACCTGAATATGCCATTTATTTTGAATTTTTATTAGCAAAATAGGTCTATGTTGTTTTTTTCTAACAATAGACCTATTTTGTATCTTTTGCGCTCAATATCCTTGCATGGACGATTCCTTCTCGAAAAATAAAGCCAGTGTGTTGCTGATTTTCGCAGCTTTTTTCTGGGGTACAACCTTCCCGTTTACCAAAGCCCTGACATCAGAATTATCCGTTTTGTTTATTTTGGCTTACCGTTTTTTAGGTACCACCATTATTTTGTTCTTTTTAGCTTATCCTGACTTCAAAAGGCTAGCAAAAAAAAAGTCATTGCGTGCCAAAATGGTTGCATTGGGTTTTATTAATCTGGGAGCGATCTATCTGCAAACCCTGGGCCTGACAACCGTTTCCTCTGCCAATGCCGGGTTTGTGACCGCATTGTCTGTTTTATTTGTTCCATTGCTGGATATGACGATCCGAAAACATCCGATTCAAAGTATTGTCAAATGGTCTTTGCCGATCAGTTTATGCGGTATTTACTTCATGTCCTTTGGTTTTCAACTGCCCCAAATATGGGTTTTAGGAGATTTCTGGATATTTTTGAGTGCCTGGTTTTATGCTGTATACATTCTCCTGATAGATGATCTGGCCACACAAATTCCGGCAAACTTATTAATGACCATTGTTTTTTTTATTACATCTGTATCAGCCGTGTCTTTCTTTTTTATATGGGAAAGACAGCTATTTGTCGAATATTTGACCAAAATGCAAAACCCGCGCACTCTATTTTTAATGTGGTTTTTGATCATTGGCGGCACAGTATTGCCCTACACATTTATGGTACGCGGTCAAAAATATGTTCCAGCGCAGCAGGCTGCATTGATCTATTTATTTGAACCGGTTTTTGCTACTATTTTGGCGGCAATGTTTTTTTCAGAAAAATTGTTTTTCCACACAATTATAGGCGCAAGTTTGATTCTTTTTGCTTTATTGTTGGTGATTTTGCGAACGAATAACAATCATTAATTTTGTTTCAATTTTTCGACATGCAGTATTTTTGCAAAATGGATTTGTATATATTCAATGCCTGGGATAAACGTTTCAGTTCTACAGATTCATTAGGAGCATGAGCTTTTTCAATATCACCTGCGCCAAGAATAATGGCCGGAACTCCTGACTGGTGGAAAAAAGGAGCTTCCGTCGCATAATTGGCTGTAGCCTGCTTTTTTTTGCACAGATCAGCAAACCACTGCAAATCCAGGTCTGATATTTTTTTGTCCATGGCTGGAATAGCAGAAAAAACAGGTGAAAAATGCGCTTGTAAGCCAAAAAGCAATGCTGTCTCGCCTACCATTTTTTGAATATCGTTTTGTATCTGCTCATAATCCATACCCGGCAAACAACGGCAATCAAAAAGTAAACTTGTTGATCCACAAATCCTATTCGCACTGTCGCCTCCCTGTATTTGGCCAAGATTTAACGTGGGCATTGGCACAGAAAAATCCTTATTGCGCCATTGCCGCTGTAAATTATCGCGGTATTGCAATAAATTGTTTATAAAATGATTCATGCCCTCCAAAGCACTTTGACCATTCGCTGGATCACTGCTATGACCTGATTTCCCCATCAAGCGAATGTAAATCTTGAGCATCCCTTTGTGCGCATATAGCGGGGCCAAAGATGTCGGCTCTCCAAGAACCGCCAATTCGCCGCATTGATGCAAATATTTTTTTTGGAATAAAGTCCGCGCTCCTTGCATCGAAATTTCCTCATCCGCAGTAGCCACCACAGTGATTGGTTGCACAATATTTTTTGATGAAATGTTCAATTGATTCATGGTCTCTATGATCAATGGAAAAAAGGATTTCATGTCTACTACACCCAATCCGGTAAATATGCCATCCTGGAAATGCAGTTCAAAAGGATCAAAATCCCATAAATCAGGATCACAATTTACTGTATCTGTATGTCCACTCCACACCAATCCTCGTCCTGCATGGTTTTGGTTATTTTTGTCCAAATCTTTAGAATCGGACACGCAATATCTTTGCTCTGGTTGAAGTACAGCAACCAGGTTTTGTTTTTTAGTCCTCGAAGTATTTTGGCTATCTGTATTGTTTTCTATGAGGTCAACGACAAAACCAATATCTTCCAACCAATTTGCGATCAAATCAATGACTTCTTCATTGCTCTGATCCAAATCTGGGTTTGGATTGCTGATACTATTAATAGAAATAATTTTTGACAGGTTTTCAATAAATTCTGGAGTCATTTTCCAACCCGTTTGTTTTTTACCACTGCTTCCCGCAGACCTTCTAAATACATTGCACCCAGTGCTCGATCATACAACCCATAGCCAGGTTTACCGGTTTCTCCCCAGATCATTCTACCATGATCCGGACGAATAAATCCTTCAAATCCATTGTGAGACAATGTTTGCATGATACCAAACATATCCACATCCCCTGAGTCTGTCAAATGTCTGGTTTCATAAAAACTTTTTTCGCTTTTTCGCTTAATGTTGCGCATGTGCACAAAATGCACTCGGCCCATAGCACTGAATTTTTCCAGAGCACCTGTTAGATTCATAGCAGAGTTGGGTCCTAAAGATCCGGTACAAAAAGTAATACCATTGGCAGGACTATCAACAATTTTTACCAATCGATCGAGGGCGGCTTCGTCTGTGATGATACGCGGCAATCCAAAAATCGGCCATGGTGGATCATCCGGATGAATGGCCATACGCACCCCTGCTTTCTGCGCTTCCGGTATTACAGCATGCAAAAAATAAGATAAGTTTTGCCATAAAGCTTCCTGGTCTATGTCACGATAACGATCTAACAGCCTGTTTAGTTCATCCTGTGAATAATACGTGCCCCAGCCGGGTAGACTCAAAGAATCTTTTGTTAAGTCAATTTTCATTAATTGATCATGGTCATAACTAAGGGCATTGGACCCATCCTCCAAAATTCTAGCCAAATCCGTGCGAGTCCAATCAAATATCGGCATAAAATTGTAGCACAAAACAGTTATTTGAGCCTGGCCCATATTCTTTATACTGGAAATATAATTTTCGATATATTGGTCACGTGTGGACGCGCCCATCTTAATATCTTCATGAACTGGAATACTTTCTATCACAGATAATGAAAGTCCCATATCTTCGATATTTTTTTTTAGAGACATCAATTTATCCAATGGCCAAACTTCACCTAAAGGCACATCGTACAAAGCGGACACAATGCCTTGAACAGCCGGAATCTGCCGGATGTATTGCAATGGAATGGGGTCTTCTTTGCCATACCAACGAAATGTAATTTTCATTTTTCCCTCTTGTTTTTTTTGTTTAGTATCCTATACTCCTGAATATGCTGAGAATCCCCCGTCCACTGGAATCACGGTACCATTGACAAATCCGGATGCTTTGTCATCCACAAGCCACAACAAAGTTCCCAGCAATTCTTCCGGTATGCCAAAACGACGCGCCGGAGTTTGAGACAATATTTTTTGGGCTCGCTTTGTGTATGAGCCGTCTGCTTTGGTCAATAAACTTTTATTTTGCTCGGTCAAAAAAAATCCTGGCGCGATTGCGTTGACGCGTATTCCAACCTGGGACAAATGCACAGCCAGCCATTGAGTAAAATTGCTTACAGCCGCTTTGGCGGCAGAATAGGCGGGTATTTTTGTCAAAGGGGTAAAAGCATTCATGGATGAAATATTGATAATACAGCCAGTTTGATGCGAGGCCATTGACCGAGCAAATATTTGCGCAGGCAACAAAGAACCCAAAAAATTTAAATTGAAAACAAATTGAATGCCATCTACCTGCAAATCAAAAAACGATACATCCGAATCAGATTGCGTTTTGTTTAAATCTTCTGGTTTTAAGTATTCCTGGGATGTTGTTCCTTTCGGATGATTGCCACCTGCCGCATTAATCAATATTTCACACTCACCCAATTCTCTGGCGATTATAGATTGAGCATTTTCTAAACTCGATCGATCCAACACATTCGTTTCTATAGCCAAAGCCTGTCCATTGTCGCTGATTATTTTTTGGGCGACAGACTCGGCCGCAGCCAAATTCAAATCTAAAACCGCGACTTTAGCTCCGCAAGCAGCTAAACCCTGGGCAAAAGCTCCAGCCAAAACTCCGCCGCCACCGGTGACAACCGCGACTTTTTGCTTTAATGAAACATGAAAAGGTATTTGCATATTTTACTCCTTATTAATTAACTACAAAATATATTTGTCATTATTCGCGACATTAACGTTTGATACGACCCGACGCATCGCCCTGGTACAGGTTCAAAATTTCCTCTCGAGTCGTTAAATTTACGTCTCCTTCTATTGAATGGGCCAGGCATGAAGCTGCTGCTGCGTATTCCAGTGCCTGCTCTGGAGTTTCCATGATGGATAGACCTGCGATAAGACCAGCGCAAAAACTGTCACCGCCGCCCACTCGATCCACAATATCGGTAATATCATATTTTTTGGAAAAATAAATTTCCTGACCATCTGAAATACATGCGCTCCATTTATTGCGTGATGCGGAAATACTTTCACGCAATGTTATGGCAATCAATTTTACATTCGGATATGCTTGCAAAACTTTGCGTGCCAATTCCTTATAGCGTTTATGGTCAATATCTCCGCCGGTGGGGTCAATGTCTGTGCCAATGCCCAAAGATTTTTGACAATCTTCTTCATTGGCGATCAACACATCCGAAAGTGCTGCCAATTTTCCCATCACTTCCGGTGCAGAAACTCCGTATTGCCACAACTTACTGCGAAAATTCAAATCACAGGAAACTGTGCAATCCAATTGTTGGGCCGCTTTCATCGATTCAATGGCAAGCTCAGCAGAGTTTTTTGATAGAGCAGGTGTTATACCTGTAATATGAAACCAGGTAGAATCCTGTAAAGCAATTTCAAAATCAATATCTGCTATTTGTGCTGTGCTGATCGCGCTAGGAATCCGGTCATAAACAACCTTAGACGGTCGTTGATTGACTCCTTTCTCCATAAAATAAATACCCATACGGGTATTCTTTTTGAAAACGATTTGGGAAGTGTCTACCCCATAGCCCCGTAAAACCCTGCTGGCGGCTATACCAATTTCATTGTCCGGTAAAAATGTCAAAAAACGACTAGCAAATCCCTGAATAGCCAAACTAGACACTACATTGGCTTCTCCACCGCCAAAACTAGCATTCAATCCTGATGATTGAAAAAATTTTTCTAAACCAGGCGGAGTCAATCGAAGCATGATCTCGCCAAAAGAAGTATATATTTTATTTTTTTGGGGCTGTACTTTTTTTTCCATGATAATCCTCTTTATATTTTTTGAAGCATATTTGATATAATGTTATACGACTAAATTTATTGCCAATACTATTTTGTGGGTTGTTTATGTCAAAAAGCCAAAATATTTTTTGGCATTGTCATAGCAAACATTCGTAACAACAGAATGCAACAAGCTTTCATCATTGGGTAATTCACCGTTTTCGACCTCTTGTCCCAGTGTATTGCACAAAATCCGCCGAAAATACTCATGTCGAGGAAAAGAAAGCAAACTTCTCGAATCGGTCACCATACCGGTAAAACGCGACAATAGGCCCATTTCAGACAATGCGTCCAAATGATTTACAATACCGCGTTTTTGATCATTAAACCACCAGGCCGGTCCGTATTGTATTTTGCCCGGTATTTTTGAATCTTGAAAATTTCCTATCATTGCAGCAAATACCTCATTGAGAGCAGGATTTAAATTGTACAAAATTGTTTTGGGCAAACCGTTGCGCGAATTCATGGTGTCCAGTAAACATGCCAGGGGACGCGCAAAGGCATAATCTCCGATGGAATCATAACCAATATCTCTGCCCATTTTTTCAAACATCACAGAATTGCTATTTCGCAGTGCGCCTATATGCAATTGCATTGCCCAATCCATATTTTTATACATCTCTCCCAAATCCACAAGTAAACCAAAGAAAAACCGCAATCTATCCTTTTTTGAAATTTTCTTTCCCAAAAACATCTTTTGAAAAATCTTTTCCATTTTTTTTCTTGAATATTTCTTTGCTTCCAAATGCGGCACATCATGATCAGCAACACGGCAACCATGTTGATGGAAATACAAAATGCGTTTTTGCAAAGCTTTTAACAATGAAGTATAATCTTTTACCTCTACGTCAGATATTTGGGAAAGTTTGCGCAGCCATTTTTTGATTTCTTTTGGAGCATGAAACCGAAAAATTGTATCTGGCCTGAATGACGGAAACATCTGTATAGGGCAATCATTGCACTGTTGCATCCTTTTATGTTGAACCAAAGTGTCAATTGGATCATCTGTGGTGCATATTATTTCTACATTCATTTTTTTTAACAAAGCTTGACTGCTATATTTTGGGTCCAATAATATTTCATTGATTTGCCGGTACAATTTTTTACCGTTATTTTCATTGATCAATTCATAAATACCGAAATAACGCGCCAATTCCAAATGAGCCCAATGAAACAAAGGGTTGCGCAACGTACTGGGAATGGTCTTTGTCCAGGCTAAAAATTTATCCATATCCGGCGCATCGCCAGTGATAAATTTTTCATTTATACCATTGGCTCTCATGGCCCTCCATTTATAATGATCTCCTTGCAACCACAACTCAGAAATACTTGCAAATTGTTTATTCTCCGCAATCGCCAAAGGTGAAAGATGATTGTGATAATCTATAATGGGCAATTGAGAAGCAACCTCATGGTAAAGTTTTTGACCAGTTTTGTTGTGCAATAGAAAATTTTCTGTGATAAAATATTTCATAAAAGACAATCTATCCTTTCTTATACTTGCGCTACTTTGGTTTTTAGCTACAAAAATGGCTCATTTAATAACCTAATAGCCAAACATTTTGGGCAATGTCAATGCTAGCCAAGGGAAATAGGTAATTGCGATCAATGCAACTAACATGGCAAAATAAAAAGGCAATATAGGCCGTACCACACGCGCAATGTCAATACCAGCCACACTGCAACCCACAAATAAAACACTGCCTACCGGAGGGGTGCAAATCCCAATACTTAAATTGACGACCATTATGATTCCGAAATGCACAGGATCAACTCCCAATGCCTGGACCACCGGCAAAAATATAGGAGTAAAAATAAGTACAGCCGGAGTCATGTCCATAAAAGAACCAACCACCAGCAAGATTATATTTATGATCATTAAAATAGTAAATTTGTTGTCAGATAAAGAAACAAGTGCTTGTGAGATGGTCTGTGGGATATTTTCATAACTCATCATCCAGGACATACCCATAGAAGTCGCGATAAGGAGCATAATAATTGCAGTGGTTTGTGATGTTTCCAGCAATATTTCCGGCAATTGTTTGAGCTGCACTTCTTTATAAATCATCACAGATAAAATAAATGTGTACAATACTGCGATCGCGGATGCTTCTGTTGCAGTAAAATATCCCCCTACAATACCTCCGATCACTAAAACAATCATAAACAAACTGGGAACCGCATCCCACAATCTGCGCATACTATCCTTAAAAGATGTAGTTTTTGCAACAGGATAACCATTGCGCCAGGCAATTATTCCTGCGACTGTTGCCACTGCAAAACCAACCAAAATTCCAGGCAGATATCCGGCAATAAATAATGCGGCTATGGAAACTCCGCCACTGGCCAATGAATAAACAATCAAGATATTGCTCGGCGGTATAACCAATCCAGTAGTTGCTGAAGTTATGTTCGCGGCGGCACTGTATTCTACTCCATAGCCTTCTTTTTTCATCAATGGTGCCATAAACCCGCCAATCGCGGCAGCTGCTGCCACGGCAGAACCGGATATAGCTCCAAAAAGCATACCAGATATAATGTTGACTACTGCAAGTCCGCCCGGCAGCGGTCCGACCAAAACCTTAGCAAAATCGATAAGCCGCCTGGCAATGCCACCTCTATTCATAAATTGGCCCGCCAAAATAAAAAATGGAACCGCAAGCAAAGCAAAACTATCCAGGCCCACTGCCATTCTCTGCGCTGCTGTGGCCACAGCAGGCAAAGCGGGCATAGATAGAAACATGACCAGGATTGTGGATAAACCAATACTCATCGAGATTGGTACACCCAGTGCCAATAACACAAAAAAGCTAAAAGCCAGTAAAAAAACATTGTACCATTCCATTGGTTTTTTATTGCATCCTTTTTTTTCTGATATGAGCCAATTCATTAACAATAAAATAAATAGAATAAAATAAAATCAAAAAACCTGAGATTGGCAATGCCAGATAAACATAGCCCATCGGCAATGACAATGCTGGCGAAATTTGTTTCAAAAGCAGCATAACCCAAACCAAGCGGATACCTCCGACAATCATAACAACTATAGCAAAAAAAGCGACCAAAGTATTTATCAATATACTCAAATAAGATTTTCTAACTTCATTCAATTTCCCGGATATCAAATCAATGGCCAGATGCAATTTTTTACCACTTGCATAGGCCGCGCCCAGTAAGCCAATCCATATCAACAAAAAACGAGCCAATTCTTCCGTATACGAACTGGGAGATTGAAGGATAAAGCGCGCAAAAACCTGCCAAAGAACATTCAAAACGCTAAATCCCATCAAAAAGATCAGCAGCCAGGCCAAAGCATTGGTCAATATATTGTAAATTTTTTGTATCATTTGTTATTATTGTCTGAGTACGAGAATTTACGAATACGCTTTGCGTATTCATATAACTGACTTTCATTAGGGTTTTGTTTGAGTAAATCATACATTTTCGTCATTTTTTTGCGAAACAATGCAATGTCCGGATGATACACTTTTACACCGGCTTTTTTTACTTCTTCCAAAGCTGTTCGGGTTGCTTGTTGCCACAATTTCCGTTGATAAATTGCTGATGCTTGTGCCGCTTCTTGCAATATTTTTTTTTCATTTGTAGACAATGTTTGCCAAACATGCGTACTAATAAGCAAAATATCAGGCACAGCTGTGTGCCTATTGAGTACATAGTGCCGACATACTTCATAATGCCTGGACAAATAAAAACTAGGAGGATTGTTTTCTGCTCCGTCCACAATCTTGCTTTGCAATGCAGTATAAAGTTCTCCCCAGGCAATAGGTGTGGCAGAGCCCCCCAATATTTGTACCATTTGCATAGAAATATTGCTCTCCTGAACCCGTATTTTCAAACCTTGTAAGTCCTCAGGTTGCAATATTGGTTTTTTCGTCGAATAAAAACTGCGATAACCAGAATCATAATAACACAATCCCCGCAAAAAAACATTCTCTCCAGCCAAAAGCAATTCACTACCAATTTGGCCGTCCAATACAGCAAAACGATGTTGATCATTATCAAACAGATACGGCAAACCAAAAACCCTTACCTGGGGCACAAAACCTTCTAACGCGCTAGAAGAAACCTTGACCATTCCGAGACTGCCGATTTGCAACAATTCCAGGCATTCTCTCTCGCCCCCCAATTGGCTGGATGGATAAATGATGATTTTCAATTTTCCATGGGATCTTTGCTGTACTCTTTGGGCCATAAATACCATAGCTTTGTGAACGGAATGGGACACATCCAAACCATGGGCTAGCCGAACAATTTTTATTCTATTTTCATTTGTGTGAGATTTATGTCCGCAATTTAGCATTGCAATAAACAACAAAAAAGATAAAAGAAAATTCAATCGAAAGAAGACTGCTCTTATGAAACGCATCGAAAAAGGCATTAACGTCATTATTCAGACCTCATATAAACCACTTGTACGTGCATTTAAGTGCTTAAATGCATTGGAAACAAATATCTATAGCGCAAAACAAAGAAAAAACGTACAATTGCAACAAAAAAAAATTCAAACTAAAAACTCTTTTTTTTTGTCCAATAATCTAATAAAATTGTTTTTGAACGCATTCAAAAAACATGAAAATATAATAATATTAAAAAGAAAATGAAAAAAAGCGAAAAAACCAAACTGCATCTTATGCAAACAGCAATTGAATTGTTCAAAAAAATGGGTTTTGAAAAAACAACCATGCGACAGATCGCAAAAACAGCTGGCATGGCTCTTGGTAGCACTTACTATTATTTTGACACAAAAGAAGCCATTGTCTTAGCCTATTATCAATTTACTCAAAAAGAATACCAACAACAAGCGCAAAGTGTTTTGCAATCCAGCAAAAAATTGCAACAAAAAATAGAGAATCTATTTTTGTTGCAATTTTCCATTTTGGAAGATCAAAAATCTATTTTACATGCTTTGGTTAGGGAAGCTTTAGCACCGGATAGCCGGTTATCGCCTTTTGGTTTTCAAAGTCGGGCACTTCGCCGTATCCATATACAAATATTCTATGACACTATTGAATCCAGTTCACAACACATCTCTCACAAAGAAAAACAAAATCTTTCATTTTCGTTGTGGCTCATTCAAATGGCTCTCATTTGGCTTTGGTTGCAAGACAAATCTCTCAACCAATCAAAAACCAATTTTCTCGTGACAGACATTTCTAAATTGATCACTGGATTCATAAAATTGAGGAAATACAAATTATTTTCCATGTTTGCCAAAAAAATTTTGCGGATATCCGATATTGTATATTCGATCCTTGATTCGGATTTGCAAACCTAGAATCATCCGATAAAATTTCAAAAAAGTAATTTTTAATTGATTATTTCAATGCCAAAGAAAATTTTCGTCAAAAATGAAAAAAATGATTGTATTTTTTAAATACAAAGAAATATTGAAATAAATGAAAAATTTTTATCACAAACCGATAATAGATAAAAATATTATTCAAAAAATTGTTTATCGCTTTCTTTTGGGATTAACGATTTTTTGGACAATACTGCAATTGATTGACTATGCTTATTGGGCTATGCAATAGAATTCCATTTTTAGCAAGAAAAAAAGATGCAAGAAACACAAAAAGTAGAATATGTAGACCGTCAAGGCAGGGAAATTGAATCTGTCGTTGATGTGGCCAAAGTTTTTTACATAATTAAAAATCATTTATTAACGAAACCTTTGTATTTCAAAGGCTATCCAGAAAAATACAAAACAAAAATACTGCAGATTGTGGATGAACAAACTCTGGAGCTCATCATTCCTCCGGAGGTCAAAATAGAAGAAAATATCACTGTTTATGCAATATTAAATAAATTTGTCGAAATTGATTTGCGCATTGTTCGAAAAATGGCTAACAATATTTATCACTATGCGATTGTCGGTTCCAATATTGCAAAGCACAATCGAGGCAATATACGTTTTAAAGTAGAACGCGGCGATGTTTTTATCAATCATATTCGCACGAGTAGACACATTATCAATGCGAGTCATTACAATATTCCCACTTCTGTTAAGGTGATTATGCACCAACACGAACCATTTCTAAAGCCATTGGCAGATGAAGTGTATTTATCCCCGTTTCTCGAAGACAATTCCAAACATAGATTAATAAAAAAAACCACCAAAACCTATTATGTTCGTGACTTTAATGATGATAGTTCCTATGAACCTATTAATGAAGAATTTATTGATATTCGCAAATATTTGCAAAATGATTTGACCAAAGCAAAAAAATATTATCAGAGCAAAGGGATTCGTTCCGAGATTATCACACCAATTTTGTACATCGCTTCTGATGAAGACATGATTGCCTTAGGCATCATTCACATGATATCATTGACAGAACCGCTGGAAATAGACAAGGTACTGGAAGCCAAAGATGTGTCATTTCAAATTGTGGACAAAGTACGCGCAGCCAACACAATTATCGTGAACAAAAGACAAGATGTGTTGGATATTGGCAGGGGCGGGGCAAAGATAAAAGTCACAGATAAAGAATTGGCAAAAAACCTAGTGCATCAAAAAGGATTTAGTTTTGATCTTTATTTCAAACGGCAGGCTCCTATCACTTTGTATAGCACCATTCGCAATCATAGGTGGAACGAAAATGATCAATTGATAGTAGGAGTAGATTTCCAGGGCAGATCCTCACGCAAAGAGGACATGAAACGTTTGGAAGAAATGTTATTGCCTCTGGAAAAAGCAGGCAAATCCAAATTAATCAACTAAAGCGCAAATCAAAACTACCCAAATAATTAAAAATATAAAACTAAAACCATGAAGCCAACACCCTCGTCGTCCATAGCTTTTTATGCTTCGGATTTTGAATTACCATTAGGATATACAGCAACAGGCATTGCAAGCGGCATCAAAAAAGATCAAGCATTGGACATGGGATTGCTTTTTAGCAAACAGCCGGCCCAAAGTGCCGGCTTATTTACCTCATCCAAGTTTACCGGTCATTGCATTGATATTTGTCGGGAAAAACTACAGATTCAAAATCAATCATTTCACGGTGTTTTAGTCAATTCTGGCAATTCCAACACAGCAACTGGCCCTCAAGGTAGAGCAAATTCCGAGAAACTCATACAACGCATACAAACATACTTAAATCAAAAAAAGAATATGGATATTCATGGAGACTTTTTCATCTCCCATACAGGAGTGATTGGAGTTCCTTTGCCCATGCAGACAATGCTGGAAAATATTCCAGCATTGGGTGATAAAATTTTCGCATTGTGCGAGCAACAAAACAATGAAAATATTGCTGGTCAGCAAGAAACATTTGCCCGTGCTATTATGACCACAGACACATATCCCAAAGGAGCCAGGGTTCAGGTCCGTACAGAACAAGGCATGTATACGATATCTGGAATAGCCAAAGGTGCTGGCATGATCGGTCCCAATATGGCCACTATGCTATGCTACATTACTACAGACGCGGCAATCACCAATCATCCATCTCCCAATGTATGGCAGCAAATATTGAAAAACGCCACAGATCAATCTTTCAATTGCATTACCGTGGACGGGGACATGAGTCCCGATGACTCCATAATTATTTTTGCGAATGGCGCAAGCGGCATTGGTTTGCAAAAAGAAAGTGAATGGAATCAATTTCAAAAAGCCCTCAATCAATTGACTTTATATTTGGCCAAAAATTTGGTACGTGACGCCGAAGGAGCAACAAAACTGGTATCGATTCATATTCAAAACGCGGCTTCTTACAAAGAAGCAAAGCAAGCCGGCCTGGCTATTGCCAACTCCCCTTTGGTCAAAACTGCATTTTTTGGAGAGGACGCAAATTGGGGACGTATACTTACCGCATTGGGATACAGCGGAGCAAATTTTGAATTGGCTCAAATCCAGTTGTTTTTTGGCCCTTATTTGTTGTTTGATAAAGGGCAGGGAATCACATTTTCCGAACAAAACTTAAAAACCTATTTACAAAACCAAGAAATAGAAATATTACTTCAACTAAACCAGGGGAAAAGCGATATTTCTATTTATACATCTGATTTAAGTATAGACTATATTCATATTAATGCGGATTATCGAAGTTAACGCTTGGATGATAAATTGCCTTTTTCCAATGCCATATCCAACAAATTTGTTTCATATTGCTGATTTTTTTTTTGTTTTGGTCCAGGAGAAACATGATCAATATATTGATCTAATAATTCCCGCCTATCCCCTTTTTTTTTTCCTGCTGACTTGCATCATCATCTGTTTCTTCCATAAGCCGTTTACGAGTTTCCTCAAATTTTTTATCAATCATTTCTTGTGTCAACATTAATGAGCTTGCGTCTGTAGAATTGATGTCATTATCTTCTTCGTTGTCGATATCTGAAGATTGGGCTGATCGGGCCGCTTTGGGACTGGATTTTTTTGATGTGTCGCCAGAGCCACTCTTGGCCTCTGCACCAGTCTTTTTTCTAGTTCGAATCCGTGAAACTTTTTCTGGTTTTGTTTGGGCAGAAGATTTTGCAGTGTTTTCCTCTTCTTCCCATTGGGCAAATTCTGGCGCGTTTTCAATACGCAATTCTAAATACTTAATTCGTTCTGCGAGAAGAATGTTGATTTGTTTTTCAATGGAAATCATAATCGGAGTAGAATATTTTTTTCCTTTTTTTAACTGATTTTCCAATTTTTTTAATTGTTTTACGTCTTCATCAATCATTTCAATTCGTTT